>CAIMHL010000390.1 GCA_903840825.1 uncultured beta proteobacterium | reverse complement strand
CTGGCTGCAACATACAAACATGTTCCCGAAGCACGCGAAGGATGGTTGATTGGTGCTCAATTTTTTTCATTATTAGCGTTTGGGTGGCCTTGATTTATCCGCTCAGCGCGGATGCATCGGTGTCTGACGCCGGAAGTTCACTGATTCTTTCTGCGGGAGAAGTTCAAAAAAAACGCCCATCAATAACGATTGAAGCAACGAAACCCGAGTGGTCAGAACTCACATCCTCTCAAAAGATGGCACTTTTACCGCTTCGGGATAACTGGCGCTACTTGGGGGACACATCAAAAAGAAAATGGATTGCGCTAAGCAACAATTTTCAATCAATGGCCCCCGCCGAACAGGTCAAATTGCATGCGCGAATGAACGATTGGGTATCACTAAGCCAACAGGAGCGCATGGAGGCGCGTCTCAACTTTACGAAATCCAAGCTCCTGCCCAAAAGCCACAAATCAGCCACTTGGGAGGCCTACCAAGCCCTGAGTCCTGAGGATAAAAAAAACCTTGCACGCGCTGAAAAAGAAAAAAAGTCTTCGACTTCGGTTGGTCTAAAAAGCAGCCAAAAACCAAAATTATTGACAGCGCCAGTGAAAATTTTGGCACGTCAACCTCAGCCAGCGCTTGCTTCTGCAAATTTGATACTTGACCGGCATACCCTACTTTTACGCGCCCATGAGCTTGAAGAATCGTCGTCAAAAAATTGACCCTCTCCCAAACGTTTTGCACGAGTTGAACACTACCTTGCCAAGCACATTAACGACACCCAGCCTCACCCGTCGAATGGCCAGTTGGCTCTATGAAGGCATGCTGATGTTTGGCGTGGTCTTTATCGCAGGCTATCTTTTTGGTACGCTAAGTCAAACTCGCAACGCCATGGACAACCGCCATGCGCTCCAAGCCTTTCTCTTTGTCGTGTTTGGTATCTACTTTGTCTGGCTTTGGTCAAAAGGACAAACACTGGCTATGAAAACCTGGAACATCAGGGTCGTTGATCGCGCAGGCCTGCCCATCACGCAGTCTCGTGCTTTTTTGCGCTACGTCCTGAGTTGGCTGTGGTTTTTGCCCCCCTTGATTGGCGTATTTCCATTCAAGTTGTCGGGCGCTGAATCGATTGTTTTGGTAATGGGCTGGGTAGCTGTTTGGGCTGTACTCAGCAGATTTCATCCTGACCGGCAGTTTTGGCATGATGCTTGGTCAGGAACCCGCTTGGTTTCGGTGACAAGAGCCGAAAAAAAGGCGAAATAACTTAATTGAAACCATGAAACCAGCCTTCTCCATTTGCGTTTATTGTGGTTCACGGCCTGGGCTTAGCCCTGAGTTTACCGACGTGGCCACCCAAGTAGGCACTTGGATTGGAAAGCATGGCGGGCAGTTGGTTTACGGTGGTGGCAAAGGCGGCTTGATGGGCATCGTCGCTGAGGCTGCACTTAAGGCCGGTGCCCATGTCGTGGGGGTGATGCCCAAAGCCTTGGTTGAAAAAGAATGGGCCAACAACGACTGTTCGGAACTCCACATCGTTGAGACGATGCATGACCGCAAACGAATGATGGCAGAGCGGGCTGACGCCTTTTTGGCGCTTCCCGGCGGCATCGGTACTTTTGAAGAGTTATTCGAAGTCTGGACTTGGCGGCAACTGGGCTACCACGACAAACCCATTGGTATTCTCAATGTGGGGGGATATTACGATGAGTTGCTCAGGTTTTTAAACCAGTCAGTCGAGCAACAATTCATGGGCGACTGGCAGATGAAGCTCATCGAGGCAGACGATAACCCGACGTGCCTGCTTGAGGGCTTGGTGCAGGGGGCCGGTTTGACAGCTGCCCCTCGCCTTGAACTGATCTAGATCGCTGATTCGTCTTCTTCGCCGGTACGAATGCGTACCACGCGCTCGACGCTGGTGACAAAAATCTTGCCATCGCCAATTTTTCCGGTGTGGGCTGCTTTAACGATTGCATCGACGCAACGGTCGACGTCTGCCGTTTTGACCACCACTTCAACTTTGACCTTGGGCAAAAAGTCGACCACATACTCAGCGCCCCGGTACAGCTCAGTATGGCCTTTCTGGCGTCCGAAACCCTTCACCTCGGTCACGGTCAAACCCGTCACCCCACATTCGGCGAGCGCTTCGCGCACTTCTTCGAGTTTGAAGGGTTTGACAATAGCTGTAATTTGTTTCATGGGGTTCCTTTGATTATTTTGCGACTTTATGCGCGGAATTTATTGGTAATAGGATAACGCCAATCCTTGCCAAAACTGCGGTGCGTGACACGAATGCCCACAGGTGACTGGCGACGCTTGTATTCATTGATTTTGATGAGCCGAGTGACCTTTTCAACCTCCGCCCGGTCAAACCCGGCCGAAATAATTTCCTCCATGCTTTCATCGTTCTCCATGTAGCGCTCAATAATGGCGTCTAGCACGTCGTATTCGGGCAAGCTGTCCTGATCGGTCTGATCGGCACGCAACTCGGCGCTGGGGGGGCGCGTGATGATGCGCTCTGGAATCGGATGGGGGTGCGTACCGTAGGGGTCGTTCTCGTTGCGCCAGCGGGCCAACTTGAAAACGGTGGTCTTGGCCAGGTCTTTGATGACGGCAAACCCACCGGCCATGTCGCCATAAAGCGTGCAGTAGCCGGTCGCCATTTCTGATTTATTGCCCGTGGTCAGCACGATACTGCCGAACTTGTTGGACAGCGCCATGAGCAATGTGCCCCGAATGCGGGCTTGAATATTTTCTTCGGTGGCGTCTTCTGCCAAGCCCCGAAAGTCCAGGGCCAGTGATTTTGTGAAGGCCTCAAACTCAGGCAGTATGGATATTTCGTCGTAACGCACATCCAACCGGGTCGCCATGTCGCGGGCATCGATCCAGCTTATATCGGCGGTATAGGGCGACGGCATCATCACGGTGCGCACACGGTCACTCCCCAAGGCATCCACCGCTATGGCCAGCACCAGGGCCGAATCTATACCGCCAGACAGCCCCAGAAGCACGCTGGGAAAGCCATTTTTGGTGATGTAGTCGCGCACGCCCAGCACCAAGGCGTCCCAAAGATCGGCCTCAGCACTTCTCTCTGGTGCCACAGTTGCTTCCAGATCAATAGCTGCTTGAGCAAGGCTGGCGTGTACTACAAAGTTATTTTCTATAAAACTTGGCGCGCGACCTGCCAAAGCCCCATCGGCATTCAAGGCAAACGAATGCCCCTCAAAAACCACCTCATCTTGCCCGCCCACCAAGTGGGCATAAACCAAAGGCAATCCACAAGATTGCACCCGCTGACGCATCATTTGCTCGCGCTCGTAGCCCTTGCCCACATGAAAGGGAGATGCATTGATGACCGCCAGCAGCTGGGCCCCCGCTTCTTTGGCCAACTGGGCAGGGGCTTCAAACCATGCGTCCTCGCAAATCAGCAAACCCACTTTAACTTTTTGTCCGACCTCGCCCGCCTCAAACACGCATACGCCTTGGCCTGGCGTGAAATAGCGACGCTCATCAAAAACTTGGTAATTGGGCAACTCACGCTTGGCGTAGGTGGCCAAAGTAGCGCCTTCGCACAAAACACTGGCCGCATTGAAACGGTTTTGCACGGCGACCGAGCGGGTTCGGTTGCCGCCACCGCTGGGGTGACCCACCACCACGCACAGGTTTTTTAACCCGGCCAGCTCACGGGCCACTGTTTTCACGGCATCATCACAGGCCTGAATAAAAGCGGGACGCAAAAACAAGTCTTCGCAGGCGTAACCGCAAATGGACAGCTCGGGCGTCAGTAACAATCGAACACCCTGTGCGTAAGCCGAACGCGCTGCGTCGATAATTTTCTTTGCGTTACCGCCCAAGTCTCCGACCACAAAATTAAGTTGGGCAACGCTGATTTTGAGTGTCATGGTCCGCAGAAATAAAAAGAATGGAAAACATGTGAAAGACGAGTCTTTTGATTATGTCATCCGGGTGCTGAACTCCCCCGAGGAAGTCAATGCAGTTGACTGGAATGAACTGCTTTACGCGCAGCCCCAAGCCACGCCCTTCATGCGCCATGAGTACCTGCTGGCCTTGCATACCAGTGGCAGCGCTACCCCTGACACTGGTTGGGAGCCTCGGTTCACCCTGCTGGAGCGCTCAGGCGTCTTGGTCGGCGCTTGCGCGCTCTACGTCAAAACCCATTCTTACGGTGAGTACGTGTTTGACCACGCCTGGGCCAATGCCTACGCGCAACACGGTTTCAGTTATTACCCCAAAGCGGTGGTCGCCGTGCCCTTTACGCCCGTGCCGGGCGCACGCTTGCTGGCTCGTACGCCCGAAGACCGAGCGGTACTGGCGCAGGCCCTTATCCAGTGGTGTGACACAGAAAAGCTCTCCTCTTTGCACCTGCTGTTTGAAAGTGATGAAGACAACACCGCCTGTGAAGCAGCCGGCATGATGCTGCGCCATACCGTGCAATTCCATTGGACCAACACCACACCAAGCTACCCTGACTTTGAGTCTTTTCTAGCCACATTGACTCAAGAGAAGCGCAAGAAGATTCGCCAAGAAAGACGCAAAGTGAATGACGCAGGCGTCACATTCCGCTGGTCGTTGGGGCGTGATATTTCGGCTACAGACTGGGATTTTTTTTACCGGTGTTACGAGCGCACCTACCTGGAACACGGCAATGCGCCCTACCTGAGCCGCGACTTCTTTCAAAGCATGGCGGACACCATGCCGGAAAACTGGCTACTCTTTGTCGCCGAGCGCGCAGGGCAAGCCATTGCCACGAGTTTGATCGCCATCAACACCCCCCCTACAGGGCTTGAAAGTCAAAAAAACATCGATTCCCAACAGGGTGTGGCCTATGGTCGCTACTGGGGGGCGCTGGAGCGCGTGGACTGCCTGCACTTTGAAGCCTGCTACTACCAGCCCCTGAAATGGTGCATTGAGCACCAGTTTCAGCGCTTTGAAGGCGGCGCCCAGGGGGAGCACAAAATGGCGCGGGCGCTTTTGCCCGTCAAAACAACCAGCGCCCATTGGCTGGCTCACCCCGGTTTTGCAGAAGCCATAGAGCGCTACTTGGCGCGAGAAGGCCAAGGCATTGGCGAGTACCTGGAAGACCTGGGACAACGAGCGCCGTTTAAGCGCCCGGCCAGCTCAATATAAAAAAAGCGCTGACCGGCTCAAAACCGGTCAGCGCATTATTTTTATAGCTGATCAAGCAGACCTGGTAAGGTCTGAGAGCCTAAAAGGCACTTATTCTTCTTGCGACTTGGCGTAGTTGGCCATGCCGTCAATAATTTCCTGCTTGGCAGACTCAGGGCCTTCCCAGCCGTTGATCTTGACCCATTTGTTCTCTTCCAGGTCTTTGTAATGCTCAAAAAAGTGGGCAATGGTTTTCAAACGCAGTGGGTTCATGTCCTCAGGCTTTTTCCAATGCGAGTAGATCGATAAAATCTTGTCGATAGGCACCGCCAACACCTTGCCATCTTCACCGGCTTCATCAGTCATTTTCAAAATACCAATGGCGCGGCAAGTCACCACCACACCGGGAATCAAAGGTACAGGGGTGATCACCAACACATCAACCGGATCACCGTCGCCACTGATGGTTTTGGGCACGTAACCGTAGTTGGTGGGGT
>CAIMHL010000389.1 GCA_903840825.1 uncultured beta proteobacterium | reverse complement strand
TTAATAAGAATGTGTCTCTATATGCACCCATATATTTTTAATTTTTTAATTTTGCCACTGATTTTTTCAGGCGGCAGCATACGGACAATTCCATCAATCTCTGGCGCATCGGCATAAGAACGACCAATCGCTCCTTTTCTTCCTAACGCCGGCGCTGAATCTATCAACACCTGCATAGTGGCACCAATGCGCTGCTGAAGCTTGGCCGCCGACACAGCCTCGGCCACTTCCATGAAACGCGCACGACGCTCTTCGCGCAATTCGATCGGCAGCATGCCACCAATATCGTTCGCAACCGCGCCCTGCACGGGGCTATAGGCAAAGCAACCCGCGCGGTCAATTTTGGCTTCGCGCATAAAGTCCAAGAGATGCTCAAACTCTTCTTCGGTTTCACCGGGGAAGCCTGCAATGAATGTACTGCGCACCACAATATCGGGACACACTTCACGCCATTGCTGAATACGTTCCAGATTTTTTTCACCACTGGCCGGACGCTTCATACGCTTCAAAACATCTGGATGACTGTGCTGAAGGGGAACATCGAGATACGGCAGCACCAAGCCTGACGCCATCAGCGGCAAGATGGCATCAACAGAGGGGTACGGATACACATAATGAAGGCGAATCCAGGCGCCATAAGGTGCCGCCATTTCACCCAAGGCCTGAGCCAATTCCAGCATTCTGGTTTTGATCGGCTTACCATTCCAAAACCCAGTACGGTACTGCACATCGACGCCATAAGCAGAGGTGTCCTGGCTAATCACCAGCAACTCTTTGACGCCACCTTCAAACAGCGCACGCGCTTCTTTTAAAACATCGCCAATGGGTCTTGAAACCAGATCACCCCGCATCGATGGAATGATGCAAAAGGTGCAGCGGTGGTTGCAACCTTCACTGATCTTGATGTAGGCGTAATGCCTGGGTGTCAATTTGATCCCGGCAAGACCAAACGAGTTGGGAACCAAATCAATAAAAGGATCATGCGGCTTGGGCAGGTTGGCATGAACAGCATCCATCACCTCCTGCGTTGCTTGTGGGCCGGTGACAGCGAGCACACTGGGGTGCATTTTGCGCACCAGGTTTTCACCACCTTCAGCAGACTTGGCACCCAGGCAACCCGTCACAATAACTTTGCCATTTTCAGCCAAAGCTTCACCAATGGTGTCGAGGCTTTCTTTAACGGCATCATCAATAAAGCCGCAGGTGTTGACGATCACCAAATCCGCACCTTCAAATGTTTTGGAGGTTTGATAGCCCTCCGCATTGAGTTGCGTCAGGATCAATTCGGAATCGGTTAGGGCCTTGGCACAACCAAGACTCACAAACCCAACTTTGGGGCGACTATAGGAGGGGGTAATAACTTCGGACATATTAGGATATTCGACTGCGTAATCGTTTTAACTCTTGATCCCAAAAACACCCAGCATCTGGCCAGTTTGTTTTTGCATCTGCTCTTGCATTTTTGAAAAAATATTTTTGGACTGTTCCAAATTTTCGCCCATCAGACTCTGAAGGACCGGTGGCTGGAGCGCCATGAATTGAGCCCACATCTCTGGTGTAAACGCCGTTGATTGCTCGCCCAATTTAGTCTGGATTTCTACCAAGGACTGAATGTTTTTCTCAAGATAGCCGCCTGCAAGACCTTGCATGGCATGGCCATAAAAACGAATCACATTGGCCAATACAGGGGCGGTAAACATCGGTGAGCCATTGGTTTCTTCTTCAAGAATGATCTGAAGCAAGATACTGCGGGTCAAGTCAACACCGGTCTTGGCATCAAGCACCACAAACAACTCACTGCTCATCACCAGCTCTTTGACTTCAGACAAAGTAATGTAACTAGAAGTGTCCGTATCGTACAAACGACGGTTAGGATACTTTTTAATAACCCGTGTATGAATGTTTTTTTCTGAAGTGTTTTTACTCTGCACGAAGACTCCGCTTGCTTGATTTGAAGCTTGATAAAATGTGTTGCACCGCAACACATTTTATGGAGTG
>CAIMHL010000388.1 GCA_903840825.1 uncultured beta proteobacterium | reverse complement strand
CTTCTCAAGATTCTTGAAGGAACGGTTGCATCTGTGCCGCCACAAGGTGGACGCAAGCATCCACATCAAGAATTTATTCAAATCGATACAACGAATGTTCTCTTTATTGTTGGTGGAGCATTTGCTGGACTCCTTCGCCTGATACATCGCGAGTAATTGATGGGTTCTCAGATTTGCGAGCGACCTTATCGATCTCATCGATATAGATAATTCCAGTTTCAGCTTTCTTAACATCGTAATCAGCGGCTTGTAGAAGCTTAAGTAAAATGTTCTCAACATCTTCGCCCACGTATCCGGCCTCGGTCAGGGTGGTGGCATCTGCCATCACAAATGGCACATCTAGCATACGCGCCAGGGTTTGAGCCAGCAGGGTTTTACCAGAGCCAGTGGGGCCGATCAGCAAAATATTGCTCTTGGCGAGCTCGACATCGTCTTTCTTGGCTTTTTCTTTGTGCCGTAACCTTTTGTAGTGGTTGTACACGGCCACCGCTAGCATGCGCTTGGCAGGTTCCTGCCCGATCACATAGTTGTCAAGGTTGGCCTTGATCTCTGCCGGGGTGGGCAACTCACTGGCTCCAGCCCGGGGTTCGGTGCTGGCAGGCAACTCGTCGCGGATGATCTCGTTACACAGCTCAATGCATTCGTCACAGACAAAGACCGAAGGCCCAGCTATGAGTTTTTTGACCTCATGCTGGCTCTTGCCGCAAAACGAGCAATACAGGGTTTTTTCGCCGGCAGAACCTTTTTTCTCGGCCATAGCGCTCAGGCCCGCTTGTCGATGACCTTGTCTACGACGCCGTATTCCCGCGCTTCTTCAGACGTCATGTAGTAGTCGCGCTCGGTGTCTCGGGCAATACGCTCGAGTGGCTGCCCGGTTTTGTCAGCCAAAATTTTGTTCAGTTGCTCGCGGGTTTTGAGGATCTCGCGCGCTTGGATCTCAATCTCGGTGGCCTGTCCCTGGCTGCCACCGGAGGGCTGGTGAATCATGACTTTTGAGTTGGGCAGTGAAAACCGTTTGCCCTTGGCACCTGCGGCCAGTAAAAGCGCCCCCATGCTGGCAGCCATGCCAACGCAGAGGGTCGACACATCGGGCTTGATGAAGTTCATGGTGTCAAAAATCGCCATGCCGGCTGTGACAGAGCCGCCGGGCGAGTTGATGTAGAAGGAAATGTCTTTGTCTGGATTTTCACTCTCCAGAAAAAGCAGTTGGGCCACCACCAGGTTGGCGGTCTGATCGTTCACCGGGCCCACCAGGAAAATGACGCGCTCTTTGAGCAGGCGTGAGTAAATATCATAAGACCGCTCGCCGCGGCCTGATTGCTCAATGACCATTGGCACCATGCCCAGGCCCTGTATTTCCGTCGAACCGTACCGCATGCTCATGAAACTAGCCCCTATCACCATAATGTCACGAAAAAAAGAAACTCGCAGATAGTTGGGGACTCGTCATGGCTTTACTAGCCTGTGCGCAAGCAGCCGAGGAATTCAATTGGACGCCATCATTTCTTCAAAGGAGATACTTTTTTCAGTGATTTTGGCCTGTCCGAGCACATAGTCGGTGACGTTGTTTTCCATCACCAGGCCCTCAACCTCGGCCATGCGCTGCTTGTCGCTGTAATAGTAGCGCAGCAAGTCGCCCGGTTTTTCATAGCTGGCAGCCAATTCCTCAACATGAGCTTTAACCTGCTCCGGCTTGGCATGCAGCTTATGGGCGCGCACCAGCTCTGCCACCACCAGGCCCGTGCGCACACGGTTTTCAGCCTGCGGACGAAAAATGTCCTCGGGGATTGATGCTTTTTCAGCGTCCTTG
>CAIMHL010000387.1 GCA_903840825.1 uncultured beta proteobacterium | reverse complement strand
CCTACGAGTGCAGGGGGCGGTGGTTCAGAACTGGGTCTGATCCCCTGGCCCAAAGTGGACTTTGCCAAGTTTGGCCCGATCGAGCGCAAAGACATGTCGCGCATCAAAAAGATCAGCGGCGCCAACTTGTTGCGTAACGCGGTTCTGATTCCGGCGGTCACGAACCACGACGATGCCGACATTACCGACCTGGAAGCCTTCCGCGTTTCAACCAATAAAGAGAACGAGAAATCGGGCGCCAAAGTCACCATGTTGGCCTTCCTAATCAAAGCCTGCGTGGCCGCGCTCAAGAAGTTCCCCGAGTTCAACAGCTCGCTCGACGGCGACGCGCTTATCTACAAGCAGTATTTCCACATCGGTTTTGCGGCAGACACGCCCAATGGCTTGATGGTGCCGGTGATCAAGGATGCCGACAAAAAAGGCATCATGCAAATCTCTTTAGAGATGGGCGAGTTGGCCAAGAAGGCGCGTGATGGCAAGCTGAGCCCGGCTGAGATGTCAGGCGCCTCCTTCACTATTTCCTCATTGGGTGGCATTGGCGGGCGTTACTTCACGCCCATCATCAACGCGCCTGAAGTGGCCATTTTGGGCGTGTGCAAGTCCACCATGCAGCCCATCTGGGATGGCAAAGCCTTCCAGCCGCGCTTGATGTTGCCCTTAAGCTTGACTTGGGATCACCGCGTGATCGACGGTGCCGCAGCCGCTCGCTTCAACGTGTATCTGGGCCAAATTCTTGGCGATTTCCGCCGGGTATTGCTTTAAATCGTCTAGCGACACACCATTAGAAAGAACACTATGGCCATCCTGGACATTAAAGTACCCGACATTGGCGACTTCGCCGAAGTGACCGTGATTGAACTCATGGTCAAAGTGGGCGACACCGTTCTGCCCGACCAAAGCCTGATTACGGTAGAGAGCGACAAAGCCTCCATGGAAATCCCCTCAAGCCACGGTGGTGTGGTGAAGGAACTCAAGGTTGCCATTGGCGACAAAGTAAAAGAAGGCTCGGTAGTTTTGAGCCTTGAGGTAGCTGGCGACGTCAGCGCACCAGTTCTTGAGCAAAAACAGGCTATAGAGCACGCCGGACTTGCTACACCAGCTATCAATACGGTAGCGGCCCCAGCCCCGGTAGCCTCCAGCTTTGCGGGCACCGCCGACATGGAATGCGACATGCTGGTGCTCGGTGCTGGCCCTGGCGGCTATTCAGCCGCATTTCGCGCTGCAGACCTCGGGCTCAAGGTCATCTTGGTCGAGCGCTACGCCTCATTGGGTGGTGTTTGTCTTAATGTGGGTTGTATCCCTTCAAAAGCCCTGTTGCATGTGGCCGCTGTCATGGACGAAGTCAGCCACCTCGGCGCTTTGGGTATCGAGTTTGGTGCACCGACGGTCAACATCGATATGTTGCGTGGCCACAAAGACAAAGTAATTACCAAGCTCACCGGCGGATTGGCCGCGATGGCCAAAATGCGCAAAGTGACGGTGGTGCGCGGCTACGGTGCTTTTGTCGGCGCCAACCATGTGACGGTTGAAGAAACCAGCGGCACGGCCCAAGAAAAAACCGGCAAGACGCAAACCATTGCGTTCAAAAAGGCCATCATTGCCGCAGGCAGCCAAGCGGTTCGCTTGCCCTTCATGCCCAACGACCCGCGTGTGGTCGACTCGACTGGCGCCTTGGCGTTGAAAGAAGTCCCCAAGCGCATGTTGATTTTGGGTGGCGGCATCATCGGGCTAGAGATGGGCACGGTCTACAGCACATTGGGCGCGCGCCTGGACGTCGTGGAAATGATGGACGGCCTGATGCAAGGCGCCGACCGCGACCTGGTCAAGATCTGGCAGAAGATGAATGCACCGCGCTTCGACAACATCATGCTCAAGACCAAAACGGTAGGAGCTCGCGCACTGCCCGAAGGCATTGAAGTGACGTTTGAGAGCGCCGAACCAGGCGGCACGGCCCCCGCGCCACAGGTCTATGACCTGGTCCTGCAAGCCGTGGGCCGTACGCCTAATGGCAAAAAGATCGCCGCTGAGAAGGCGGGCGTTGCGGTTACGGATCGTGGCTTCATCAACGTGGACATCCAGATGCGCACCAATGTGCCCCACATCTTCGCTATTGGTGACATCGTGGGCCAGCCCATGCTGGCGCACAAGGCGGTGCATGAGGCGCATGTGGCGGCTGAAGTGATTGCTGGTGAACTGCAAGGCAACAAAGAGTTGGCAGCCGCAGCGTTCAACGCCCGCGTCATTCCCAGCGTGGCCTACACCGACCCCGAAGTGGCCTGGGTCGGCCTCACCGAAGACCAAGCCAAAGCACAAGGCATCAAGGTCAAGAAGGGCCTGTTCCCGTGGAGCGCATCGGGTCGCGCCATTGCGAATGGCCGCGACGAAGGCGTCACCAAACTGCTGTTTGACGATTCGCCAGAAGCGCATGGCCACGGCAAGATTCTGGGCGGCGGCATGGTCGGCACGCACGCCGGCGACATGATCGGTGAGATTGCGCTGGCCATCGAGATGGGCGCGGATGCGGTGGACATCGGTCAAACGATTCACCCACACCCCACGCTGGGCGAGAGCATTGGCATGGCGGCAGAAGTGGCGCACGGTAGTTGTACGGATTTGCCGCCGGTGCGTAAGTAAGCCTTGCGGAGACCTGAACACACAGAGCCCAAACTGGCAGCAGTTTGGGCTTTTTTTGCTGTCTATGGTGCAACACGTAGCGCATGTTGGTGACGGCGCTTTCAACGGGCCAACGGCCCTGAAAGCAGAAGGAGTTGGGATATCGGCTTGGGCGATAGTCGGGTTGTGTGATGTGAGCGACAGCAGGCTAGCGAGAGTGCGCCGTTACGAAAGACCAGCTGCTTGACGTCCCACTTTATGACGAACAAGAAGACAAAACCTTTCAACCGAGAACAAACCTAACACTGCCTAGGCGTCATCGACCCGCTAAAGCCCAGCGGACTGGCTACGCTAGCCCGCGCTGGCGTGCAAAACTAAGTGACGACGCCACCCCAATGCCTCCGCACTACGCAGGTTAATCAACCCCACTCGCTGTGTCCAAGTCAAGGTGGTTGATGGCGAGCAAGCCCGTGTTTTGCCCGGCATCCGTATCGATTGCAGCCAAGGCGCACGCACAGCTTTACTGCACTGGCGCCCCTCTGCATCTCTACATTTTTAGCTTAAGAGGCCTTTTTGCCTGCGTTTAGAAATTCCAGCCTGCGGCGCGCATCAGGCCTACTGTGAAATTGGCAGTGTCCTGGTGGGCAAACGGCGTGGGGTGCACGCTGTCGGCAAACACGTACTTGCTGGTGTCACCCGCGATCAGCGTTTTGGCATTGCAAATGATGGAACTGCCGATAGTTTCGCCAGCAGCACTGAATGCATCACGCCCGCAAGCTGCACCGGTGGTGTTGGAGTATCCTGACGTGGCCGGATTGCCGACGATTGCCT
>CAIMHL010000386.1 GCA_903840825.1 uncultured beta proteobacterium | reverse complement strand
GCAGTGCCGGGGTTAAGGACAGCAGCGGATTGTTGCCGGGCCATGGTGGGGTGCTGGATCGGATTGATGCCTTGCTACCCGCTTTGCCTTTGGCCATGATGCTTTATTCAATTCAATGAACGCCACAACACTTCATCCCATGCCTATGAAACAACGCTTGACGGTATTGGGGTCAACCGGTTCCATCGGCACCAGCACGCTTGCTGTGGTGGCCATGCACCCCGAACGATTTGAAGTTTTTGCTCTGAGCGCGTCCACTCAAGTTGAGTTGATGCTGCAGCAATGTGTTCAATTCAGTCCTGTTTTTGCCGTCATGGCCAGTGAGCCGCACGGTCGTGTTTTGGCCCAAAAATGCAAAGACCACCAGTTGACTACTCAGGTACTTTGGGGGCAGGATGCGCTCTCAATGATTGCCTCGCATGAGCAGGTGGATTCTGTGATGGCTGCAATCGTGGGCGCTGCTGGTTTGGCGTCATGTCTAGCGGCTGCCCATGCTGGCAAACGTTTGTTGCTTGCCAATAAAGAAGCGCTGGTGGTAGGCGGAGATTTTTTCATGAAGGCCGTCTCGCTGGGGGGCGCCAAGTTGTTGCCTATCGACAGCGAGCACTCAGCCGTTTTTCAGTCATTGCCCGATGACGCGTCCACATGGAGCCGTCAAATCGACAAGATTATTTTGACGGCCTCTGGGGGGCCTTTTCGCCGGCGTTCACCCGAGACATTGAGAGACGTAACACCTGAAGAAGCCTGCGCGCATCCTAACTGGGTGATGGGTCGCAAGATTTCAGTGGACTCAGCCACGATGATGAATAAGGCCCTTGAAGTGATCGAGGCCAGGTATCTATTTGGTGTGAGGCCTGAGCAGATTGATGTCGTGATTCACCCCCAAAGCGTGATCCATTCCATGGTGCAGTACAAAGATAACTCCGTGGTGGCGCAGCTTGGCACCCCAGACATGAAGGTGCCGATTGCCTATGGGCTTTCCTGGCCTGACCGCATGTTGTCGGGCGCTCAAGCCCTTAATTTCAAGTCCATGGCCGACATGACTTTTGAAGCGATTGACTCAAATGGACATGAGCTGCGCTTTCCGGGCATGCGCTTGGCGTGGTCTGTCTTGAATGCGCCTGCCGGATCAACTGCGGTACTGAATGCTGCCAATGAAGTAGCCGTAGCGGCCTTTCTTGAAAAACAAATTCGATTTGATCAGATTCACCACGTCAATTTGGAGACGCTTGAAAGTGTGGTCACGCAAGCGCCCGGTTCTTTGCAAGATCTTTTGGCTCTCGATGCCATTGCCCGTGATGCTGCCAAGCAAGCGGTTCGTCGATTTGAAAAATAGCTTTACGCTAAAAATTGAACATGCTGACGATTGGCTCTTTTCTTCTTGCCTTGGTCCTGTTGATTGCCGTTCATGAATATGGCCATTACCGAATGGCGGTGGCCTGCGGCGTCAAAGTACTGCGTTTTTCTATTGGCTTTGGCAAACCTCTTTATGTATGGAAACCCGTTGGCTCACCGACCGAGTTTGTGATTGCCGCCTTTCCGTTGGGCGGCTACGTCAGAATGCTGGACGAGCGTGAAGAAAGCGTACCCGTTCAGGAGCGCCATCTGGCTTTTAACACCCAGCCTTTACGCTCGCGAGTTGCGATCGTTGCCGCAGGACCCCTGGCCAATTTGGTTTTGGCCGCAGCCCTTTATGCGCTGGTCAGTTGGATAGGGGTTGACCAAGCGGCCCCTGTGTTGTCGTACCCCGGGCAGGGCACTGTGGCTGAGCAGGCTGGCTTGAAGGGGGGCGAACGGGTGCTTAAGGCCGGCTTTGAGGGGACTGAACTTCAGGAGTTGGCCTCTTTTGAGCGTTTGCGGTGGTTTTTAACGCAAGGCGCCGTAGAAGGCCAAAACGTCCAGCTACTCGTTAAGTCACCTTCAACAGGCTTGGAGCGCGAGGTTTCATTAAAAACAGCTGCCTTGACAAGCACCGATCCCAACGCTGAACTGTTTATGAAGATAGGCCTGACCGGCCCCTTCTCTCGACCGGTTTTGGGTGAGTTAATGGCTGGCGGTGCCGCTGAAAAAGCGGGGCTTTTACGGGGCGACCTTGTTTTGACGGTGGGCACGACGCCTGTTGTGGATGCGCAGCATCTCAGGCAGCTTATCAAATCCTCTGTGGTTGACCGACAAGTTGTGCCAACGCCATGGCGGGTTGAGCGTAACAACACCGTGATCGAACTGAGCGTTAGTCCTGATCTCAAACAAGAAGGTGAGCTCGTGGTTGGCAAAATTGGCGCCTACGTGGGCGAAAGGCCTGAGCTTGTTTTGGTTCAATACGGACTGGCAGACGGACTTTGGCGCGGAATTGAACAGACCTGGGAGGTGTCCAGTCTGACCCTCAAAATGATGGGAAAGATGGTGCTGGGTGAAGCGTCGCTTAAAAATTTGAGCGGCCCGCTGAGCATCGCCGAATACGCAGGCAAGTCCGCTGATTTGGGTTTGACGTCTTATTTGGTATTTCTCGCCCTGATCAGCGTCAGCTTGGGTGTCTTAAACTTGCTTCCGCTCCCCGTCCTTGATGGTGGTCACCTGATGTATTATCTTTGGGAGGGGGTAACAGGAAAAACTGTCCCGGAAGTCTGGATCGCTCGTCTTCAGCAGGTCGGCATGTTCTTAATCTTTGCCATGATGTTGACGGCCCTTTTCAACGACTTAACCCGTTTATTTGGCTAATCCCCTTTTAAACAACAACGAATCTAGCTCGAATTTCTAATCATGAAAACAACTCCCTTTCACCTACGCACCCTCTGTACCGCTGTCTCGCTGGTGTTTATGGCTGGAGCATCTTGGGCCGTGAGCCCCTTTACCGTTCGCGATATCCGGGTTGAGGGTCTGCAAAGGGTAGAGCCAGGCACCATTTTCGTGTCTATTCCTGTTCGCGTGGGCGAAGTTTATGACGACGAAAAGGGCACCGCCGCCATCCGCGCTTTGTTCGGACTCGGCTTGTTCAAAGACGTTCGTATCGAAGTCAGTGGTGATGTGTTGGTGGTGATCGTCGAGGAGCGCCCAACGATCGCCGAGGTTGAATTTATTGGTACCAAAGAGTTTGACAAGGATGTGCTCAAAAAAGCGTTGCGCGACGTCGGCTTGTCTGATGGCCGACCCTTTGACAAGGCCCAGTTGGACAAGGCTGAGCAAGAGTTGAAGCGTCAGTACATCAACCGCAGCTTGTATGCTGCTGAGGTCGTCTCTACCGTAACCCCGACTGACCGCAACAGGGTG
>CAIMHL010000385.1 GCA_903840825.1 uncultured beta proteobacterium | reverse complement strand
GAAACACCTGGTGGGCGTAGTTGAACTGGGCGCCGGTGAACCACTGGGTGTCGGGCATCGGGGCATCGTTGCTCACCTGGGTGTGGGGCGTCGGCGAGCGCAGGTCAAAATACTCCCAGATACTTTGCCAAAACACCTTGAGGTCCCCCGTGGACCAGCGCCACAGATCGTCATAGGTCTCAAATGACAGGCCACGCTTTTCGCGTAGCCAGTCTTGGTAGAGGGAAATCTGAGGTCTGAAAGGCGCCGGGGTTTGTCGGTTCATGGCCTGAGGGTAAACCGGATTGAATGCCCCTCAAAGCCTTGGGTGACACGCAGTTGACAGGTGCTGCGCATGCTTGCGCTTTTGCTTATTGGGCTATGCGAATTTTCGACTAGTGAATATCCAATTTCAATGGCCTGTTTGGTGCGCAAGGTGGGGCAACTGATGAGTTGCCAATGACTTTGATGCAGCCTCAAGAGGCTTTAGATTTTGGCCACCAATGACTCATCCCGGCCTTGGATTCAACCGGTCATTCGGACATCGGACGAGTCTGGTCTTATACAGTTGGAACAGTTCCGCCGTCAATGACATATGTTCGACCCGTAATAGATGCAGCGCGGCTAGACACATGTAGGCGAAACTCGCCTACATAGCGTTGCGATATGCTGATGCGCTGAAATAATACAGGGAGTTGCACAAGATATGCCATTACGTGCGGTTAGCGATACCGGAAACATCCATGCGTTCGAGTTTGATGCCACGCGCTGGGCAGAGCTAAAGCAGGGCTACCGCTCGATGGGCCTGAACATACCTTGTTGTGGTGCTCCGGCCATACCCAAGACCAGCACCCTCGGTAACTTCTTCTTCGCGCATGCCCGTATAGGCGAATGCACCACGGCCCCGGAGAGTGCGGAGCACCTCTACTGCAAGCAGCTCGTTGCCCAGGCGGCCCACAGCGCCGGCTGGACAGTGACCACCGAGCGCCCCGGCGTGTCCCCTTCAGGCGAAGAGTGGATTGCAGACGTGTTCTGCGAAAAAGGGACCGCCAAGATTGCTCTGGAAATCCAAATATCCCCGCAAACCGACGAGGAAGCTGCTCGGCGGCAGTTGCGCTACAAGGCGTCCGGCGTGCGGGGTGCCTGGTTCTACGGTGCTAAAGCACGCAAAGGTACGGTTGTGTTTGACAAGAGCACCCCAGCCTTTGGGCTGGCTCCTATTGAAGTGGGCAAGGCTCCGACGGTCCGTAGGTTTGATGTGTCTCTCACCGAGTTCGTGGCAGCACTGCTCGGTAAAAGATTGGTATGGACAGTTCCGGAATACAACCGGCCCATTCAAGTCGAGTTTTTACCGGACACCTGCTGGGCATGCAAGAAGCCCAACAAGCAGGTTTTCGGGTATTTCGAGGGCGAGGTCGAGGATGACAACCAGTATGGCTTTCATGAGCGAGCCTTCACGGCGGCCAGCATGTCCACCGCCTTGGAAGAGCTTCAAGAAGTCGTCTCAAATGAGGAACTAATTGCCGCAGGGCTCAACCCTATTGGACAGCAGCACGTCATACACGGCAAACTGACAAAGTGGCCCCATTGCAACCTGTGTCTTCATTGCCGCGCGCCACAAAACAACTTCCACCTAGGTGAAAAGCTGCGCGTCGACTTGTATGGGCTCACCCCAGTCCCTGAAGATGCCGACTTCGAGCAATGGGATGAGGACAGAAGCATGACGCAACTGAACGACTTGGCGCCCATTCCCCGCGTGGTCAAGGGTGGCGGCTACTGGGAGCTTAAGCCGCCTGCCGTGCCGCCAACACCACCGCCAAAGTCATCTTGACGTCTCGGCCGGCCCTAGTGGCCTGACAG
>CAIMHL010000384.1 GCA_903840825.1 uncultured beta proteobacterium | reverse complement strand
TAGGCCAGCGCGGCGTACCACTTGTAGTGAAACAGGCGGGCCTCTTGGTCCAGCGCTGCATCGGGCCAGCGAATGTGCAGGCCACCGGGGGGCATCTCAAAGTCGGTTGGGATTTTGATCTGCACCCGGTCCGGGTCAATCATGGCGGTGGCACTCGACTCGACAATTTCCTGAATCGTCTTCATCCCGGCCCACACGCCCGAGAAGCGGCTCATCGCAAAGGCGTGAATCCCCAGGTCCAAAATCTCCTGCACCGTGGCGGGGAAAAACACCGGCGTGCCGCAGGCCTTGAAAATATGGTCGCTCTGGTGCGCGGCGGTCGAGCTTTTGGAAATGTGGTCGTCACCCGCCACCGCAATCACGCCACCCCAGGGCGTAGTGCCCGCCATGTTGGCGTGCTTGAAGACGTCGCTGCAGCGGTCCACGCCCGGGCCTTTGCCGTACCAAATGCCAAAGACGCCGTCATATTTGTTGGAGCCGGGTGGGGCAAAGCCCAGCTGCTGCGTGCCCCACAAGGCCGTGGCGGCCAGTTCTTCGTTGACGCCGGGCTGAAAAATGATGTGTTGGGCTTTAAGGTATTTCTCGGCCTTGACCAGCGCTTGGTCATAACCCCCCAGCGGCGAGCCGCGATAACCACTGATGAAACCGGCGGTGTTTTTGCCTACCTGCTGGTCGCGCAGGCGCTGCAACATGGGCAGCTTGACCAGCGCTTGAACGCCGCTCATGAAAGCACGCCCGTAGTTCAGTGAGTATTTGTCGTCCAGCGTCACCGTTTCAAGCGCGCGGCGAATGTGTTCAGGCAGGGGGGCGTTCATGGCAGTCTGTCTCCAGGATGTTGGCGAAGTTAAGGTGTATCGCCTTGTGGGCGACCCAAGCAAGAACGGCGGGCGGGTAGCCTGCCGTCTTATTTCAGAGGCTCAAAGTGTATGCGCGAAGTGTGGATAAGTCTTTGCGTCTGGGTTCTGGTTTACCCGTGCTTTTGAAAATGAACGACTGGAAAAACAAGTCATTCAAACCAACTTTAATTTTGAATGTGCTTGCACGCGCGTGACCCATTTTTGGTCTTTTACCGTGATTTGGCGTCACAAGTCTGTCATTTGCACGGGCTAAGCTCATGGTTTTACCTTTGGGGTGTGCGATGACTGACCAGACTGATGAGATTTTCAACCACTCAAACAACGAGCACTTTCAAGACGTCTTGCAGCGCAGTAAGAAAGCTGGCATGTCGCGCCGAAACTTGATTCGTGGTGGTGTCGGCTTGGCCGCCATTTCAAGCATTCCATTTTTATCTGCCTGTGGTGGCGCTGAGGCAGCACCTGTTGTAGCGCAAGTCGCTTCGAAGTCACTCAAATTCAGCGCGGTAGAAAAAAGCCTGCTTGACAACGTGATACTTCCCGCTGGTTACACCTACAGCATCGTGCACGCCACCGGCGACCGTCTGGTGTCGAGTATTCCCGCCTACAGCAACAAAGGGACAGAGGCCGACGAGTGGACCATGCGCGTGGGTGATCACCACG
>CAIMHL010000383.1 GCA_903840825.1 uncultured beta proteobacterium | reverse complement strand
CCTCGGGTGGTTTTTTTTTAGCATTTTTTGACTTAAGGGCAATAGAGTCGTGCTTAACCAGCTATATATTCAATAGCACGTCCCGGGCTTGAATATCGTTTAAGCAGCGGGTATGCCCCAGCGGGCATTCCCGCTTGAAGCACGGCGCGCAGTCCAGCGCGGGCTGGTAGTGGGTGCTGTTTTTCAGCCACATCACCGTCGCCTGGTCATTCAGGGGCGGCGTATGCAAAGGGCTGCTAGAGCCAAAAATGGCGATTTGCGGCACACCGAAGGCGGCGGCCACATGCATGAGCCCTGAGTCGTTGCTGACCACTTTTTTGGCGGCTGCGATGGCGGCAAACGCAAATTCCAAAGACGTCTTGCCCGCCAGATTCAGGCACTTGCCACTGGTGGCGGCATTGGCCGGTCCGGCAATCGCCTCGCACAACTCAAATTCTTTGGCCGAGCCCAGCAACACCACAGGCAGGTCCAGTTGACAGGCCAGTGCGGCAAAGTGGGCGGCAGGCCAGCGTTTGGCGGGGCCATATTCAGCGCCAGGGGCAAACACATAGTAGGCACCACGCTTCAAGCCCATCTGCGCCAGCACGGTGTTCAGGGTGGCCTCGCCCAGGTGCAGTTGGGGCCAGTCGTGTGACTTAAGTACTTCGCCACTCAGTGCCGCATAAAACTCAACCATGGGCGGGCGTTGCGCACGGGAGGGGTTTTTTAGCCGATGCGTGAGCAGGCCAACCCTGACCTCACCCAAATAGCCCACCCGCTTGGGGATGCCGGTCATGCAGGGCAAGAGCGCACTTTTCAGGGAGTTGGGGCAAACATACGCAGTGTCAAACTGGCCGCGAAGTTGCTTGGCTAGTTGGCGGCGCGCCTTGAATTGCAAGCCACCGTGGGCAAACGGAAACTCGATCACTTCGGCCACTTGCGGCATGGCCCGGTAGACGGGCGCCACCCAAGGCAGGGCGCCCACGGTCAGGCGCTCACCGCGCGCGTGCAATTGGCGCAAAAGTGGCTCGGTCATCACCGCATCCCCAATCCACTGGGGCGCGATGATCAATGCGCGGTCGCTGGATGCCAAAAAATCAATGCCCGGCGAAGTGTTCGCCTTCTTTCAGTTTGTACACGGTGCCGCAGTAAGGGCACTTGGCTTCGCCGGTTTTGGCAACGTCCAGGTAGACCTTGGGGTGACCGTCCCAGATGTGCATGCCCGCCAGCGGGCTGGGGCAAAACACACCGCCCTGGTGGTTCAGGTCGGAAGCCAGGATTTCAATGGGTGCTTTTGTCATCTTAGACTTTGGTGAGCCAATGGGCGTACTTGGGGTTGCGGCCATTGACGATGTCAAAGAAGGCGCTCTGGATTTTTTCGGTCACGGGGCCGCGTGAGCCGGCACCGATCTCGATGCGGTCGAGTTCACGGATAGGCGTGACCTCGGCTGCGGTGCCGCTAAAGAAGGCCTCGTCGGCGATGTAAACCTCATCACGGGTGATGGGTTTTTCGCGAATCTCAATGCCCAGATCAGCACAAATAGCAAAAATGGTGCTGCGCGTGATGCCATTCAAGGCGCCAGCGCTGGAGTCAGGCGTGTAAACCACGCCTTTGCGCACGATAAACACGTTTTCGCCTGCGCCTTCAGACACAAAGCCTTGCGGGTCCAGCAGCAGGGCCTCGTCGTAGCCCTCGTCGGTGGCTTCCATGTTGGCCAAAATGGAGTTGGTGTAGTTGCTCACCGCTTTGGCGTGAATCATGGTGATGTTCACATGGTGGCGCGTGAAGCTGGAGGTTTTGACGCGAATGCCGCGCTTCAAGCCTTCGTCGCCCAGGTAAGCACCCCAAGCCCAGGCCGCCACCATCAGGTGAATGCTGTTGCCTTTGGGCGAGACGCCCAGTTTTTGCGAGCCAATCCAGGTCAGGGGGCGAATGTAGCAGCTGGGCAGGTGGTTGGCGCGCACCACGTCGATGGTGGCTTGCATCACTTCTGCCTGGGTAAACGGAATCTTCATGCGCAAAATTTTGGCGCTGTTGAACAAGCGCTCGGTGTGCTCTTCGAGCCTGAAGATGCCGGTGCTGCCGTCTTGCAGGTGGTAGGCGCGCACGCCTTCAAAGGCGCCGCAGCCGTAATGCAGGGTGTGGGTCAGAACGTGAATTTTGGCATCGCGCCATTCAACCATCTGGCCGTCCATCCAGATTTTGCCGTCGCGGTCAGACATGGGAGGGGGGAGGGCTGTCATTGAGGAGTTCCTTAAACGGTAGCGATTGGAGATCTTAAAAAATCAGATTTTACGGGGCAGTGGCTGCCCCAGGCCCGCAGTCCACTTGTTCGGGCTGAATGGGTCGCTCTAAAGTCCAGGTTTTGAGTTTGCCGTCCTGGAACTCGGCGGTCACAAAAGATGCGGTGCCATCCGTCCAGCGGTAAATTTCGGGCTGGGTGTCTTTGGGGCTTTGCAGCGCGCCCAAGGACTGGGTGCGGGCGATCACATGCAGCAAGGTGGCGCCGGGTTGTAGCTTGGCATTGAGCATGACAGCGCTGCCCACGTAGCCAATAGGCCGGTTGGCCGCCCGTTTAAGCACTTGCAGCATGCGGTTGAAGTGCATCAGCATCCACATGACCAGCGCACCGGTAGAGATGGCCAGGCCTTGCCAGCGGTAGTAATAAAAGGAGGCAGCAACCAGCGACAGGCACAGCAGGGGAATAAGAATTTTCTGAAATTTCATGGCCGGATTTTCACAGGAATGGCGGTGAGCTTTAGCGCGAGAAAGGCGTAAGGATAAAGCCTGCACAGGCCAAGTTATGCGCCCATCAGTGCATGGGCAGGTTTTAACGGCCCAAGGTGACATGGATGTCCAAGACAAGGGCATCCGTTGGACAGTGGATGGGCATTTGACTACTTAAAGCACAAGTGGTTTTGTATTTTTGGCTCTTGTTGAATGCAGCCGATTGCGGCCTAGGGGTAAGGCCGAAAAATTTGGGTTTTTTTTATAAAATTCGGCTTAGTG
>CAIMHL010000382.1 GCA_903840825.1 uncultured beta proteobacterium | reverse complement strand
GGATGATCATGATGACCACCCACTTCACCGGCAAAGTACCCTTCAAACACGTCTACATCCACGGCCTGGTGCGCGACTCACAAGGCAAAAAGATGAGCAAATCGGAAGGCAACGTGCTCGACCCCGTGGACCTGATTGATGGCATTGCCCTGCCCGAGTTACTGGTCAAACGCTCCGAAGGCCTGCGCAAACCCGAAACCGCACCGGCTGTGCGCAAAAACACCGAAAAAGAATTCCCCACCGGCATCCCCGCCTTTGGGGCCGACGCCCTGCGCTTCACCTTTGCATCGCTCGCCTCCTTGGGGCGCAGTATCAACTTTGATGCCAAACGCTGCGAAGGCTACCGCAACTTTTGCAACAAACTCTGGAACGCCAGCCGCTTTGTGCTGATGAACTGCGAAGGCCAAGACTGCGGACTACGCGAACACACCAAGGAAGAGTGCGCTGTAGGCGGGCCAGCCGAGGCCTACCTCGACTTCAGCCTGTCTGACCGCTGGATCGTCTCGCTGTTGCAAAAAGTGGAGGCCGACGTGGCCAAAGGCTTTGAAGACTACCGCCTGGACAACGTGGCCAGCACGCTCTACGACTTCGTCTGGAACGAGTTTTGCGACTGGTATTTAGAGATCGCCAAGGTACAAATTCAGCAAGGTACAGATGCACAAAAACGCGCCACCCGCCGCACCCTGATTCGCACGTTAGAGACCATCCTGCGCTTGGCCCACCCCATCATTCCGTTCGTCACCGAAGAACTCTGGCAAAAAGTGGCCCCCGTGGCCGGTCGCGCGGGTGAGTCAGTCTCCATTGCGGTTTACCCCGTGAGCCAACCTGGGCGCATTGACGAGTTGGCTATCGCCTACGTGGGCAAGCTCAAGTTGCTGGTCGATGCCTGCCGCAATTTACGCGGTGAAATGAGCGTGTCGCCCTCCACTCGCCTGCCCTTGTTTGTGGTGGCCAACAACCCCGAAGAAGCGGCTTTTCTGAAGCAATCAGCCGCTGTGCTGCAAACCTTGGCCAAGCTCAACGAAGTGCGCGTGTTTGATGACGAAGCCGCCTGGGCTGCTGCTGCACAAGCCGCGCCTGTGGCCGTGGTGGGTGAGGCCCGCGTGTGTCTGCACATGGAGGTGGACATTGAGGCTGAGAAAATTCGTCTGGGCAAAGAAGCCGCTCGTCTTGAAGGCGAAATCATCAAGACCGAAGGCAAGCTGGGCAATGAAGCCTTTGTGGCCCGTGCCCCTGCGGCCATCATCGACCTGGAACGCAAACGCATGGCCGACTACGCCGCCACCCTGCTCAAACTGCAAGAGCAGCTGGCGCGGTTGGGCTAAGTTAAATTAACGGCGGCGCATGACGTGGAAAAAGTCTTTTTCCATGGTCTGCTGCTCCAGCAGCTCGTTGCCGGTTTGCTTGGCAAAAGCTTGAAAGTCTCGCACCGACCCAGCGTCGGTGGAGACAACACGCAACACTTGACCACTTTGCAGCTCGGCCAGCGCCTTTTTGGCCTTCAAAATAGGCAGGGGGCAATTCAGGCCCCGGGTGTCGAGCTCTTTGTCGATGTGCATCAATAGTCCTTGAAAAGGGGCTGATTTTAGGAGCGAGCCTTCAAGGCACTCAGCTGCGCTTGGGAAACTCAATAAATTGGGGCTCATGGCCCTTGCTGCGTAGCCAGTCGGCCAGCGCGTAACCGGTGCCTGCAGGCCAACATTTCAGCTGGTCAAACTCATAAAGCCGGTAGTCCACCAACTCGGGCGAGAGCTTGACCTCGCCGTGGCAAACCGCGTGGTAGGCGATGATCACCTGATTCATACGCTTGAAATCGTAAACGCCAATCAAATCGAGCGCGGTCGTCTCCAGGTTGGTTTCTTCCTTGATTTCGCGGGCAATGCCCTCTTGCGGGGTCTCGCCGGCTTCCATAAACCCGGTGATCAGCGCAAACATCTTGCCAGGCCAGGCCGCGTTTTGGGCCAACAAAATTTTGCCCTCAACTTCCACCACCGCCGCCAACACCGGGGTCGGGTTGTTCCAGTGTGTGTAGTTGCAGGCGCTGCAACGCAGCCGCGCCTTTTCACCGCCATCTTCCATTTGTGTGATGAAAGCCAAGGGCGTGGCGCAAGTGGGGCAAAACTTGAAAGCTGGATTCATGGGACTACCTTTTTGCTATTATAAAAATAGCTGGTTAAGCATGCCAAATATGGCCTAGAGCATATTTTATTTAATTATTTATCAAGCCGGGAAAACACCGGTTGAAAGATAGCGGTCACCCCGGTCACACACAATAAAGACAATGGTGGCATTGCTCTCGCGCCGGGCAATTTCTTGCGCCACAAAGCAGGCGCCAGCCGCTGAAATGCCGGCAAAAATGCCTTCTTCGCGCGCCAAGCGGCGGCACATGTCTTCAGCCGTTTCCTGGCTGACAAACATCAACTCATCCACATT
>CAIMHL010000381.1 GCA_903840825.1 uncultured beta proteobacterium | reverse complement strand
GGCGAGAACCGTATCTTTCATCACCGAAAAAGTTTGCAAGACCGCGAGGTCAAACACCATGGGGCCAAAAGCGATAAACCCCGTCGTCAGCGCAACCCAGTCCAGGGTGAACGCTATAGGGAAGCCAATAAAAATAGCGGCGAAGAGTACCCCCAAAGCCAGCAAGCCCATGACCTCATTGCTCATGAGCTCACCGCCTCAGCTTTGGACGCGGTGCGATCCGGCCACTCTCCGGTAGACAGAGCATGCAGCGATTGCAGGACCTCCGAGACACCCTGTGTCAGTAACAGCACCCCAGTCAGTGGCATCACGGCTTTGAACGGCCAGGCCAATGGCATCCAGGGGCTGGTGACGAACCTCTCGCCAGTGATCAGCGATTTATAGAAGTAGCCCCAGCCGGTATAGGCAAACACCAGTACAAAAGGCAGGAACATCACCAGGTAGCACACCAGATCGACCATGGCCTGTCTGCGCACCGACCATTCGCCATAAAAAGAGTCAGTGCGGATATGGCCCTTACGCTGCAGCGTAAAGGCAGCGCCGAGCATGAAGTAGCTGCCGTACATCATGAAAGTCATGTCGTAGGCCCATAGCGTTGGCGCGTTAAACAGGTAGCGTGACGCAACCTCGAAGCTCAAGGCCAGCACCATCGGGATGATCAGCCAGGCCACAACCTGGCCAGAAAAGACGGCGACTGGATCAAGCCGTCGGGCCCATTTTAAAAACACCGTGTCAGGACAAGACATAAGAGCGCCAAAACATGCAAACAACGACATCGCCCAGCTTGGGCGATGTCAAATGGAGATCGTCGAGGTTCAACGCTCAGTCGTTGGGCGAATCAACCCCCAAGTTGTGATACAGCCCATTGATCTTGGTCCAGTACGGCACCACCAGAACGGCAAATTGCCGCTGAGACGCCAAAACCTCGGCAAAGAGCGGGTTTCGCGCCGCCTCGCGGTCGTAAACCACGGCGGTGGCTTTCATAAAAACGGTGAAGAATTCACGCGGCGTGTCATGGACGATGACCTTGTGCTCTTTTTTAAGTTTGTCCAGGGCAACAGCATTTCGCTGTACATTGAAAGTGTAGGTTTCGGCGATGGTGGCCATCACGGCTCCTTCCACCACAGCCTTCAGGTCAGGCGGCAATTTATCCCAGATGGTCTTATTGAGCAAGAACTCTCCCACATCGGTGGACTGGTGCAGTCCTTGAAGGTAATAGTGCTTGAACACGTTTTGAAAACCCAGAAGCATGTCATCGGCCGGGCCGATCCACTCAGCTGCGTCAATCACGCCTCGCTGCGCTGCCGGCACAATTTCACCGCCGGGCATAGCCACCGCATTGATGCCCATTTCCTTGAAGATCTCACCAGTCAGGCCGGGAGGTGAGCGGTACTTCAGCTTCTTCATATCGGCGATCGAAGCTATCGGGGTTTTGAACCAGCCAAATGGATCTGGTCCCATGGGCTGCATCATGAAGGGTTTGATATTGACCTTGAAACCTTGCGCATACAGCTTCTCATACAGCGCATTACCCCCACCCTGCATCAACCAAGCCATGTGCGACATCTGATCCATGCCGGTTCCTGCGCCAGCCGCAGGGTTTGAAAACAGGGCGGCCGCCGTATTCTTACCCGACCAATAGTGGGTCCATGCAAAGCCTCCGTCCACGACGCCCTTGTCGACTGCATCAAGGATTTCAAAAGCATTGACCACTGCACCATCTGGCAGGATGTCCATCTTGATGCGACCAGCTGACATCTTGTCGACCCGGTCGGCAAAGCGCTTCATCAGATCGAAGTAAATGCTGGCGCTGGGCACCGCAGTCTGGATTTTCAGTCGGGTCACAGACTGTGCGTGGGCCGGCATACCGGCCACTGCCAGCGCGGTTGCACCGCCGGCAAGCGCTTTTCGTCGATTCAAAATTGTCATGCTGTCTCCTTGATTAGGTTTCATAAACAAAGCAGGAATTTCACCAAGTCCATCACTTTTTTTACGGCTGTTGGTCAGCTCGCATCCTTCCGGACCTCTTAGGCAGACATGTTTTACCTCGTGGGCAACCCAAGCGCGACAACCCAGTATCACACCTCAAAAAATATTTGGTCCTAGGGTTAACCCTTTCTGCAACTGATAGAAAACAGGGGCAATATCAGGCTGGCAGGTTTTTGGAAAGACAAGGCCTCGCAGGAATACACGCAGTGGCATACGATTCGCCAACTTCAACAAGCGCTGATTCACAGATTTAGACATTCAAACCGTATTTGCCGATGAAAAAAAAGCCGCCTAATATTGTGTTGATCATGGCAGACCAGTTGGCCGTGTCCGCACTGCCTTTTTATGGTCATCCTTTGGTGCAAGCACCGAACCTTGGCCAGTTGGC
>CAIMHL010000380.1 GCA_903840825.1 uncultured beta proteobacterium | reverse complement strand
TGAAGCCCCCAAAGTTACCGTTGATGGCCGGTGGGCTCACCATACCCGCCACTGCATTGGCAGGCGTCAGCTTGACACTCTCCGGGCTTATTTCCTTGCCAAAATTAGGCACGGCGGCACCGCCTGAAGCCAGCGCCGTGACAGTGGCGGAAAAGGCCTCACCTGCCCGCACAAACCTGGCCGCATCTGCGGCCAGACTGGCACAAGCCAAGGTGGGCGACGGCGAGGTAGCCACAGCACAGCGCCCGGCCGTGTTGCTGGCAGGCTTTATCTCAGAGAGCACCAGGTTATGGGGCTTAACCACGAACTGGCCGCTGGTTCCTTTTTGGGTTGTCGCCACAGAATTTCTCATGAACAACTCCACCAACCCGACATCTGCATAACTGAAGGTGAAGGAAGTCGCCACGCTGGGGACATTGACCGCAAAACTCAGCGTTGACGCGGCGGACCAGACCACAGGTTCAGCACTGTTGCCGTTACAAACAGCTAAGGTGCTGGGCGTCACGACTGAGAAAGTTGCTTGAATGCCAGCAGCCGAAACCGGGTCATGACAAGTCAAACCGAATTGAAAAGCGATGCTGGTGCTTGAGACCGAATTCAAGGCTGTTGGCACGCCCAGAGGATTGACCGCAGTGATAAAAATGGCGCTCTTGGGTTGCCCTGCAATCAGCGGCGACCAAGTCGCCAGCGCGCACGCCTGACCAGGCTGCCCGATGGCAAAGCCGTTGCTGCACACTTGGTTGGTAAACACATAGCTTGGCACAAACACGCCACTGGTAAAACTCACCGTGTTGTTGCTGGGCACGTTATCAATAACCGTACCAGTCACTGTCGCGGTATTGGTGATGGTGCCCACCACATTGGCGCTGACCGCCACAATCAACACCAGATCAGGGGACACGGCACCACTGTCGAGCGCACCCGCCCAATTGCAAGTCACTTGTTGGCCGTTGGCACCACAGACCCAACCCGTTCCTGTGCCCGCCAGGAAGCTGATGCCTGCAGGCAAAGTGTCCACTATTTCTATAGAGCCTGATAGCTTGTCAGGCCCCTTGTTGGTCACTTTCAAGGTGTAACTGGTATTAGAGCCTGGCACCAAAGTGCCCCCTATCATCCCCAGAGAAAGGTCCGCAGTAGGCAATAAATTGCCGACACAGACATCATCAAGATGCCAGTAGCTCTTGTCAAAACCACTGCCTGCCAACTGGCGAAACCGCAGCCTGAAATTGGCATGCTTTGCATCTGCAGGAATAGCGGAACTGGCTGAATAGGCGGTGCCGGCCGAGACGGAGCCGAGGTAAGTGGTCAGCACGGTCCAAACGCCGGAGCTGTTCAGATATTCAACGGCCAGATTTTCACCCGTGATGGGGTCCAGCACAGCACTGGCATCGCTTTTAACCCAATAACTGATATTGCCACTTACCCCCGTCAAGTCAGTTCTGAAGGTGGCAGCTGACACATAACCCCATCGCATGTCCAAACCGCGGCTGGCCGACTGATAAGCCAAGCTGCTGATGCTGGCGTCGCCAATACTGGCTGATGTCGGCGCCCCCTCAGCGCTGATACTCCAGCGCCCCAAGCCCGCTTCAAAATTGTCACAAAAGGCACCGGTGAACCGAGGACCCGTAACCTCTTTGACCATCACATCATCAATGTGCCAATAGTCATAACCAAGCACGCCAGTCGCCCCACCAGAACCCGAGTCCCCAGAACCTGCCGTCTGGTTAAAACGCACTTTGAAGCCCGCATGCAGCGCATCAGGCGGCAACTCGATCACAGGGGTAAAAACCTGCCCCTCCATCACCGCCGTGGGGTACTGGGCAAGAATTTTCCATCTGCTGTTACTGGCCAAGTACCAAACCAAAAAATTCTCACCAGCCACCTCAGGGTACTCACTAAAAGCATCGCCACCACGGCGCAGCCAGAAACTTAATTGCGCAGCAAATTTCCCAGCCAAATTGACTGTTGGACTGTCAATCGTGACCTCATCCCACCGTGTGAAAATGGCGCGCGTCGGGTTGGGTCGTGGATTTGCATAGGTACTGAAAGGAGCAATATCACTGTCAATGCCTGCACAGCCGCTGTTGCCTGTTTGTCCGGCGCAATTACTCGCATTTGCAGGGGTAACCGTCCAACCATTGCCGACCCCGCCGGCACTGGAACGTTCA
>CAIMHL010000379.1 GCA_903840825.1 uncultured beta proteobacterium | reverse complement strand
CGCTGGCTCTGGCTTCGGCCTGGAATGTGCCCGCATTGGCGCCAAACTCGGTATGAACCTGGTGCTGGTCGATGTGCAGCAAGATGCACTCGACAAAGCGACTGCCGAACTGCAAGCCGCCGGTGCGCAAGTGCTGGCCCGCAAGGTCGATGTGTCCAAGGCCGCTGAAATGGAAGCCCTGGGCCAAGCGGTTTTTGAGACATTTGGTGCGCCGCACTTTGTTTTCAACAACGCTGGCGTGGGCTCGGGCGGTTTGATTTGGGAAAACACCGCGCAAGACTGGGAATGGGTCATTGGCGTCAACCTCATGGGCGTGGCCCACGGCGTGCGCGTGTTCACCCCCATGATGCTGGAGGCTGCCAAAAAAGACCCCGCCTACCAAGGCCACATCGTCAACACCGCCAGCATGGCCGGCCTGCTTAACGCACCCAATATGGGCGTTTACAACGTCAGCAAACACGCCGTGGTGAGCCTGAGCGAGACGCTCTACCAAGACCTTGCCTTGGTCACGGATCAAATCAGCGCCTCGGTGCTATGCCCATTTTTTGTGCCCACTGGCATCAGCCAAAGCCACCGCAACCGCCCCGAAGAACTCAAAACACGGGGTGTCAAACCCACCCAAAGCCAGCTTATTGGCCAGGCCATGAGCGACAAGGCGGTCGGCTCCGGCAAAGTGAGTGCCGCTGACGTGGCGCAAAAAGTGTTTGACGCCATTGCCGCCAACCAGTTTTACATCTACAGCCACCCCAAAGCCATCGGCTCGGTGCAGGTACGCCTGGAAGACATCATGCTGGCCCGCAACCCGACCGACCCTTTTTCGCACAAGCCAGAAATCGGCGTTGAATTGAAACAAGCCCTGCGAGGCTGACAGAACCCGGCGTGGCCTGTGGCAAACTCTGAGGCTAACTTCAGAACAGGTCAGCGCCAGGCTGACCCGCCACAACGCCATGCAGAAAATCATCGCGCAAATTGCGCAAGAAATTCGGGTTCGCCCGCAACAAGTCCAGGCCGCTGTGGAGCTGCTGGACGGCGGGGCTACCGTGCCGTTCATCGCCCGCTACCGCAAGGAAGTCACCGATGGGCTCGATGACATTCAACTGCGCGAGCTCGAAGCCCGCCTGAGCTACCTGCGCGAACTGCGCGACCGCCTGCAAACCGTCATCAACACCATTGAAGAGCAGGGCAAGATGACCCCCGCCTTGATGGCCGCCCTGGTGGGCGCTGCCACCAAACAAGAGCTTGAAGACCTGTACCTGCCCTTCAAACTCAAACGACGCACCAAAGGGCAACTTGCCCGGGAGGCCGGTCTAGAGCCACTGGCTGACGCCCTTTTTGCCAACCCCGATCTGGTGCCTGCTGACGAGGCACTGGCCTATGTCATCCCTATGCGCCCGGTGGTGGAGGGCGAAGACAAGCAGCCCGACTTTTCCACCGTGCTCGCCGTCCTGGATGGCGTGCGCGATTTGCTCAGCGAACGCTGGGCCGAGACGCCTTCTCTGGTGCAAGACCTGCGTGAATGGCTGTGGACTGAGGGCCTGTTCCAAAGCAAACTGGCCGCGGGCAAAGATGAAAACAACGCCGATGTGGCCAAGT
>CAIMHL010000378.1 GCA_903840825.1 uncultured beta proteobacterium | reverse complement strand
TTTGGGTAGTAGCCCAGATGGTGAAAAACAGGTGCACAGCATCCACCGGCGCCATGCGCCCGGCGCGAATCCAGCCGTCGATCACGGCCGCTTTGTCCTGCACCATGTCGCGCAACTCGGTATTCAGCAGGCCCTTGACGACGCTGGCGCCATGCATCAGCTCGTTGGCAAACACTTTGGAGGCGTGAGGGCGCTGGGCAGACAAGGCCATTTTGGCGCGGATGTAGCTCTCAATCGCCACCCTCGGGTCGGCCGTGGGGGTGATGACTTGCGCTGGCACCAGCCAGTCTTTCAGGGTGCGGGCCAGCACGGTACGGTACAACTCTTGTTTGGACCCAAAGTAGTAATGCAAATTAGCCTTGGGCAGGCCCGAAGCCTCGGCAATAGCCGCCATCGTGGCGCCACCAAAACCGGCCCCGGCAAAGACCTGCTCGGCCGCCGTCAGAATGAGCGCCTCATTGGCTTGGCGAATCTGACCTTTGGCCGCTTCCTCGGCGGGGTCGGAGGTCGCAATCATGAAGTGGGGTGTCATCGTTTAAAAATTAAAAAGGTGCCCATCGGGCACCTTGAGTCGTCATAGCGGACGCAATTTATTTTTGCGCTGCGTTCCAAACAGCGTGCGAGTAAGCGGCTTTGCCCGGGTCTTTTTTGATCACAGGCGAGCTGCCTGCGGCCAGCAAAACTTTGACGGTGCGCTCATAGGCGGCGGGCTCCAAGTAGCCCATCTTGGCAGTGCTGGCAGTGGTGATGAGTTTGGCCACGTTTTCCATCTGGCGTTTTTGCACCTTCTCGGTGGCACTGCCAGAGCTGTCGGCGGCGACCACAATTTTGGCAGCCTCAGCGGGGTTCTTTACGGCATCATTCCAGCCCTTAAACGTGGCCCTAAGAAACTTACCCATCCGTGCCACAAAAGCGGGGTCTTTGAGCTTGGATTCCATCACATACAAGCCGTCTTCCAGTGAGGCGACGCCTTCTTTTTCATAGAAGAAAGTGACCAGGTCGCTCTCTTTGATACCCGCATCCACCACTTGCCAGTACTCGTTGTAAATCATGGTGGAGATGCACGCCGCTTGGTTTTGCAACAGCGGGTCGACATTGAAGCCTTGTTTGAGGATTTTGATGTCGGTGTCTTTGTAGCCCAGCTTGGCCATCCAGTTCAGGAAGGGGTACTCGTTGCCACCGTACCAGACGCCCAGGGTCTTGCCCTTGAGGTCTTTCGGGCTGGTTACGCCGCTGGCCTTTTTGCAGGTCAGCATCAAGCCCGACTGGTTGAACACTTGGGCGATGTTGACCAAGGGCACACCGGCTTCGCGGGCGGCCAGGGCATCGGGCATCCAGTTCACCACCACATCCGCACCGTTGCCAGCAATGACTTGCACGGGCGAAATGTCAGGGCCACCGGGTTTGATGGTCACGTCCAGCCCCTCGGCCTTGTAGTAGCCCTTGCTTTGGGCCACGTAGTAACCGGCAAATTGTGCTTGTGGCAGCCACTTGAGTTGCACAGTCACTTTTTCAGCGGCGCTAGCCGTGACGCCCACCGTCACACCACATACCGCCAACACCGCAGCCAGCAGGCCGTTGGTGAGTTTTGAAGAACGAATCATGAGTAGCTCCTAGGGGTTGATGAAAAAACTAACTTTCACGCACTGACGGGTGCCAAAAAGCGGCACGCCGTTCAATCTGAACCAGCACAGCATAGGCCACGGAACCCGTGACAGCAGCCACCACAATGGCACCCCACACCAGCGGCATGTTCATGCGGGAGGCCTCGGTGGAAATGCGAAAGCCCAGCCCCTGGGTGGGTGAGCCAAAAAATTCGGCCACGATGGCGCCGATCAGCGCCAGCGTGGCGTTGACCTTGAGCGCGCCAAACATGAAGGGCAGCGCGGCGGGCAAGCGCAGCGCCAGCAAGGTACGGCTGTAACTGGCGGCGTAGCTGAACATCAACTCACGCTCCAGCTTGCCCGAGGCTTTGAGCCCGGCCAGGGTGGAGACCAGCATGGGGAAAAAGGTCATCAGCACCACCACGGCCGCTTTGGAGGGCCACTCAAAGCCAAACCACATAACGGCAATGGGGGCCACCGCCACCAGCGGAATCGTACTGGTCAGGTTGGCCAAGGGTAAGAGGCCGCGCTGCAGATATGGCATTCTGTCAATCGCC
>CAIMHL010000377.1 GCA_903840825.1 uncultured beta proteobacterium | reverse complement strand
CCACCTTGGCCGCAGTCGTTGTGATGCTGATGACGCCCCCGCGCACCAAACGTGAATGGGCCGTGGGCCTGATCAGCACCGTGGTCTCCAGCGTGGGCGGCGGCGCTGCCACCATCCAGTACTTCGCCCTGCATGACTGGGTGCAGTCGCAACTGGGCCTGATGGCCATGGGCGGCTTGATCTTTGCCTGTGGCTTGCCCGGTTGGGCTGTCGTGCGTTGGGTCTTTAACTTCATTGAACAACACCGCGACGCCGGGCTGGATGCCGTGGCGCGTGATGTCAAGGAGCTCATCTGATGCGCCCGGCTGACTTCATCGCCATGCTGGCTAAGCCGGCCCAGACCTGCGCCCAACGTAGCTCGGTGCCTGCCAGTTTCACCGTGGCCCAGGCAGCCCTGGAGTCCGGCTGGGGGGAATCACGCTTGGCAGTTGAAGGCAAGAACCTGTTTGGCGTCAAGGCCGATGCAGCCTGGTCGGGGGCAGTGCTGACCCTCAATACCCGCGAATACCTGCAAAACCGCTGGGTCACCGTGCCTGCGCGCTGGCGCCAATACGCCGACTGGCAGGCCTGCCTGGACGACCAGGCCGCTTTTTTACACACCAACCGACGCTACCGCGCCTGCTTTGAGTGCAGCACGGGGCCAGCCTTTGCCAGGGCGGTAGCTCTAGCCGGCTACGCCACCGACCCACAGTACGCCACCAAACTCGTCAGCTTGATCGAGAAGTACCAGTTGGCAAGATTGGATGAGGTCGCCTGATGCTGCCCCTGTTCAGCCTTGTCACCGCAATGCCTTGGCGTTGGCTGGCTGCCATTACCTGTGCCAGCATTCTCTTCACCGCTGGCTGCCGCTTTGGCGAGCGACGCATCACTACCCAATGGGAGTTTGCAAAGATCACGGCAGTACAGGCCGTGGCTATTCAGGCCGCCCATGTTGCCCAGGTCAGCGCCAAACAAAGCACCATCAATCAGGAGATATCAAATGATTTCAAAGCAGCCAAAGAAAAACTGGCAACGGATCGCCAGTATTTGCTTGCCCGTGTGCCTGGGCGCCTGCGCCTCGAGCCCACAAGTGGTGACAGCACCGTGTCCGGCGTTCCCATCGGTACCGACAGAGTTGCTGCAGTTACCACCGACGCATTACCTGCTGGCGAACCCCTGGCCATTGGGGGAGCCTGCCAAAAACTAGCGGAGGATGCGGCGCAGACGACGTTGATGTTGGCGGGGTTTCAGCGTTGGTATGCGGCTCAAACTCAAATTGGCCAGGATAAAAGTGGCCCTTAAATAGCCGACAATAAAAATACAAGCAACTGTCGTTGTCCCATCAGACCCCGTTTTCTTCATCCCTTTGGATGCTGAAGACGGGGTCTTTTGTCGTTTTGTGCTGCTTCTCAGCCCCATCACTTTTTGCGTTATTGACTTGACTTCTTAAAGCGCTCGAGCGTTCATGCAGGCTGTTCAATACAAGCGGAGCAGGCATGACTAACAATCTTCTCACCACCCGGCAATTAGCCATCCGCCTTGGGTTGGCCTCTATCACCTTGCACATCTGGCGCAGAAAAGGGGTCGGCGTTGCGTTTCAAAGAATCGGTCCACGGGTGTTTTACCGGCTGGCCGATGTGCAAGCCTACGAGCGTTATCAAGTCCAGGGTCTGATTGACTACGTATTGGGTGCTGATCAGCCGCTGCCCACGCTTCGCACCCTGCTGCATTCCAATCGCATCCCTCGGCACCGTGCGAGGGCGCCAGCACTATTGGTCCGCAACACCGATTTATTTTTTAGCCCACGCCAGACTACCAGTGAGCGCTTGCCCGATTAGTCGACGCACGGCAGTTTGTTGATCTTGTGCAAGGTCCCCCCCACTCTTGGCATTTCTGCGCTCGAATTGACTTGAAAGATTGTCCGTTTTTAGGGAAACATGGCACAGCACCAAAGAAATGAGAGCCCATGGTTTTACAGACGGACCCACCACACGACACCCATCATCGAGCCGCGCAGTATGTGCGCATGTCGACAGAGCATCAGCAGTACTCCACCAACAACCAAGCCGACAGAATTTTGGAGTACGCCCAACGCCGCCATATAGAAATTGTGCGCACCTATGCGGACGAGGGTAAAAGTGGTTTGTCCATTGGTGGCAGGGCGGCGTTGCAGCGCTTGATCGCCGATGTTGAATCAGGCAATGCGGACTTCAAACTCATCTTGGTCTACGACGTCAGCCGGTGGGGCCGGTTTCAAGATGCTGACGAATCCGCTTATTACGAATACATCTGCAAACGAAAAGGCATCCACGTTGTGTATGTGGCCGAGCAGTTCGAGAACGACGGCTCGCCCGTGTCTACCATCGTCAAAGGCGTCAAGCGCGCCATGGCGGGTGAATACAGCCGGGAGCTTTCTGCCAAGGTGTTTGTCGGACAATGCCGCTTGATCGAGCTTGGCTTCAGGCAAGGCGGGCCTGCGGGCTACGGCCTGCGCCGGGTGCTGATCGACCAAGCGGGCGAACTCAAAAGCATCTTAAAACGCGGCGAGCACAAGAGCCTGCAAACCGACCGGGTCATTCTGGTACCAGGCCCACCGCAGGAAGTGCAAGTCGTCAACGACATGTTTTGTTGGCTGATCCGCGATGACTTGTCTTTGACGGATATCGCCGGGCGGCTCAACGGCATGGCGGTGGCCACAGATCTGGACAGGCGCTGGAATTACGGCACGGTGCGCCAAGTCTTGACCAACGAGAAATACATCGGCAACAACATCTACAACCGCCGCTCCTTCAAGCTCAAAAAACTGCATGTTCAAAACCCGCCTCAGATGTGGATCCGCAAAGAGGGGGCGTTTGAGGGGGTCGTGCCAGCCCAGACTTTCTTTACGGCCCAAGAGCTCTTGCTGGCCCGCGCCACCCGCTTCACAGACGAAGACTTGCTCGATAAGCTGCGCCGCCTTTATCAAGACAAAGGCACGCTCTCAGGCTTCATCATCAACCAGGCGCCAGACTTTCCGACCTTGGAGACTTACAAACATCGCTTTGGCAGCCTTACCCGCGCCTATGAGAAGGTGGGCTTTCGGCCTGAGCGGCCATTGGAGTTTCTTGAAATCAACCGACGTCTGCGTCGCCTTCATCCAGAAATTGTTGAGCGCACCTTGCTGACCATTGCCCAACAGGGTGGGCAGGTGTGGCGCGATCCCAAAACTGACTTGTTGCATTTAAACCAGGAACTGGTCATCAGCTTGGTGATGGCACGCTGCCAAACCTTGCCCAGTGGCCGCCAGCGTTGGCGTATCCACTTTGACCCAGACCAATATGCACCCGATATCACCGTAGCGGTGCGGCTGGACCCTGCCAATCAGGCCGAACTCGACTATTACGTCTTGCCCCAACTCGAGCTACCCGACCGAGAGTTGCAACTGAGCGATCGCAATAGCGCCGATTTCGACTGCTTCCGCTTCGATGACCTGAGCTTTTTCTATGGCCTGTCCGAGCGTGAACGCTTACAGCGCAAGCCATGAGTGCCCTGATTCCCAACACTATCCATCCATCCGTCAACCACACCAAGGAGTGCCCTCTGTGAAAAGCCAACCCCACCCAAACCCCAGCCCGAAATGGAGAGCCAAATGATGACCGGAACCCCTGAAACCGTGACCTTCGTGCCCATCAGCCGGATCGAGGTGTTGAACTCCCGCGACCGCAACATGAAGGTCTTTGAAGAGATTGTCGAGAACATCCGTGTCATTGGTCTCAAAAAACCCATCACCGTGACCGAACGGCCTGGCGACGACGGCCGGATCAAATACTTGCTGGTGTGCGGTGAAGGCCGCTTGAACGCCTTTCGAATTCTGGGTGAGACGCACATTCCCACCCTGGTGGTGGACGTGAGCGATGAAGACGCCTTCATCATGAGCTTGGCGGAGAACATCGCCCGGCGTGGCCACCGACCGCTGGAAATATTGGCCGACATCGAGGTGCTGCGCAAGCGCGGCTACAGCGCCGAGATCATCATCCAAAAAACGGGCCTCTCACCCAAGTACGTCAAAGACATCGTCTTTTTGCTGGACCAGGGCGAAGAACGTTTGATTGAAGGTGTGCAGCGCGGCACCATGGCTACGCTCGTTTCGTGCTGGCCCAAGCGCAGGCGCTGGGCTGGTCGCTCAAGGCCGGACCTGAGCAAGTGCTGCCAACGCCCACCGCCAGCTACCCCACACCAGCACAGCGGCCGCTCAACTCTAGACTGGACACCACACGGCTGCAAAACGCCTTCGGCTTAACATTGCCCCTTTGGGAGCAAGGGGTGGCACGCATGCTCACAGAAATTACAGGGAAAACATAAAAATGACGTCACCAAACACCACTGCGGCAGCCTTCACCAAGGCACGCAAAGGCATCATTCTGGCCGGGGGCTCGGGCACGCGCCTGTACCCGGTCACGCAAGTCGTGAGCAAGCAGTTGCTGCCGATCTACGACAAGCCGATGATTTACTACCCCTTGAGCGTGCTGCTGCTGGCGGGTATTAAAGAGGTGTTGGTGATCTCCACACCGCAAGACACACCGCGCTTTGAGCAGCTGCTGGGCGATGGCAGCCAGTGGGGCATTCAGATCAGCTACGCAGTGCAACCTTCGCCCGATGGCTTGGCGCAAGCGTTTTTGATAGGCGAGGAATTTCTGGACGGCGACCCTAGTGCGCTGGTGCTGGGT
>CAIMHL010000376.1 GCA_903840825.1 uncultured beta proteobacterium | reverse complement strand
CGCGAATTTCCAGGTCGTGCATGGCCAAGTAAAAGCCGCTGCCAAGTTCTTCCATTTGTTGAATGGCGTCCAGGCGCTGGCTGGCTTGTTTGGTCAGGCCCTCCAGGTCGGGCACCATCAGGTAGGCGTAGGCTTGGTGGTGGCTTCGGCCCACCCGGCCGCGCAACTGGTGCAACTGGGCCAAGCCAAAGCGGTCGGCGCGGCTCATCACAATGGTGTTTGCGGTGGGCACGTCAATGCCGGTCTCGATGATGGTGGAGCACAGCAGCAGGTTGTAGCGCTGGGCCACAAAGTCGCGCATCACGCTCTCTAGCTGGCGCTCGGGCATTTGGCCGTGGGCCACGGCTATGCGGGCCTCGGGCAGCAGCTCTTCGAGTTTGGCGCGGCGGTTCTCGATGGTTTCCACCTCGTTGTGCAAGAAGTAAACCTGTCCACCACGCTTGAGTTCGCGCAGCACCGCTTCGCGGATGACGCCGTTACCTTCGGTACGCACAAAGGTTTTGATGGCTAGGCGGCGTTGCGGCGCGGTGGCAATCACGCTCAAATCGCGCAGGCCTTCAAGCGCCATACCCAGCGTGCGGGGAATGGGGGTGGCAGTCAGGGTGAGCAAATCGACCTCGGCGCGCAGCGCCTTTATTTGCTCTTTGTGGCGCACGCCAAAGCGGTGTTCTTCGTCAATGATGAGCAGGCCCAGGTCTTTGAACTTGGTGCTTTGGCTGAGCAACTTGTGGGTGCCCACCACAATATCGACCGTGCCATCGGCCAAGCCTTTGAGGGCGGCGGTGATTTCTTTGGCTGATCTGAACCGGCTCATCTCGGCCACTTTGACTGGCCATTTGGCAAAGCGGTCCACCAGCGTTTGGTAGTGCTGCTCGGCCAAGAGCGTGGTGGGGGCCAAAAGGGCCACTTGTTTGCCACCGGTGATGCCAATAAAAGCAGCACGCAAGGCCACTTCGGTTTTGCCAAAGCCAACATCGCCGCAAATCAGGCGGTCCATCGGGCGCGGGCTGATCATGTCTTGAATGACGGCGTGAATGGCGGCTTTTTGATCCGGCGTTTCTTCAAAGCCAAAGTCGTTGGCGAAAATTTCGTAATCGCTGGGCGAGTAGCGGAAAGCAAAGCCTTCGCGGGCGGCGCGGCGGGCGTAGATGTTTAGCAGCTCGGCGGCACTGTCGCGCACTTGCTCGGCCGCTTTGCGCTTGGCTTTGTCCCAAACGCCAGAACCCAGGCGATGCAGGGGTGCCTCATCAGCGCTCACGCCGGTGTAGCGGCTGATGAGTTGAAGCTGGCTCACCGGCACATACAAAGTGGCTTTGTCGGCGTACTCAAGGTGCAAAAACTCCTGAAACTCGGGCTCGCCGTTGGGTAGTTTGTTGCCCAAATCGAGGTTGATCAAGCCGTGGTAGCGGCCAATGCCGTGTGCCGAATGCACCACCGGGTCGCCCACATTGAGTTCGCTTAAGTCTTTGATGAGCGCTTCAACATCGCTCACCTGTTCTTGCTTTTTGCGGCGGCGGGTGGTGGGGCCAGCGGCAAAAAGCTCGGTCTCGGTGATGAGGTCAATGCCCGCTTCTAGCCAGGCAAAGCCGGTGTTGAGTGACGAGGTGGCAATGCCTAGCGCCTCGTCGCTGCGCTCAAACTCGGCCAGTGAGTCGAAGGTGGGCGGGCTTAGGTGGCTGGCGTGCAAAAAGTCGAGCAAGCTGGTGCGCCGCCCGTCACTCTCAGCCAGGATCAGCACGCGCTGTTTGGACTGTTTGATGTGATCTTTTAGCCGCGCCAACGGGTCTTCAGCCCCGCGCACCACGGTGAGCACCGGCAGCGTGGCAAGCTCCACGTAGTCTGCGTTTTGTTCACCGGGGGCTTTGATGGCCAGCTGGGCGTAATGGTTGACAAGGGAGTAAAACTGCTCGGTGCCTAAAAATAAGGCTTCAGGGGGTAGGGCTAGGCGCTCGGGGTCGCCCTGCACTAGGCGGTAGCGGTCTTTGGTGTCTTGCCAAAAATGCTGGAAAGCGGGCTCTAGGTCGCCGTGCAAGACGATGGTGGCCTCAGCCCCCAGGTAGTCAAACACGGTGGCGGTTTCTTCAAAAAACAAGGGCAGGTAGTACTCAATACCCGCCGTGGCCACGCCGTTGCCCATGTCTTTGTAAATCCGGCTTTTGGTGGGGTCGCCCTCCATCAACTCGCGCCAGCGGTTGCGAAAACGCGCCCGCGCCTCGTCGTCCATCGGAAACTCTCGGCCCGGTAACAAGCGCACCTCGGGTACCGGGTACAGGCTGCGCTGGCTGTCGGGATCGAAGGTGCGGATGCTGTCGATCTCGTCGTCAAACAAATCCACCCGAAACGGCACCAAACTTCCCATCGGGAACAGGTCAATCAGGCCGCCGCGCACCGCGTACTCGCCAGGGCTGACCACTTGGGTGACGTGGCTGTACCCCGCCAGCGTTAGCTGGGCCTTGAATTTGCCTTCATCCAGCTTTTGCTTGACCTTGAATTCAAAGGTGTAACCGGCCAAGAAAGCCGGCGGGGCCAAGCGGTAAAGCGCGGTGGTGGCGTGGACCACGACCACATCAGCACCGGTGTCTTTGTCGCGCTGGCTGATGCGCCACAGGGTGGCGAGCCGCTCGCTGATTAAGTCTTGGTGCGGCGAAAAGGCATCGTAGGGCAGGGTTTCCCAGTCGGGGAACAGCACACAGCGTAAATCAGGGGCAAAAAAGGCCATCTCATCGATGAGGCGCTGGGCGTCTACGGCATTAGCGGTGACGATGGCCGTGAGCTTGCCCTGGGCTTTTTCGCGCATTCCCAGTTGCGCCAATAACAGGGCATCGGCCGAGCCCGTGGGGCGGGGCAGGGTGTAGCGTTTGCCGGAAATGAGTTTGGGTAAATCCATGAAGTGCCTGGAGCCGCGGTGGGCGACGCGAAAAAAAGTCAAAAACACAAATACAAAACACCCCCCGCAGGGAGGCGGGGGGTGTTGAGGCTGGACTGCATTTTAGAATGACCCCCATGCTCGTTACCGAACCCACTCAGAATCCCCCCGGCCTTCAGTCATCCACTGCCCATTTTTGGGCGCTCATTCCTTGCGCGGGCACGGGCGCGCGCTCAGGCGCTGAAGGCCCCAAGCAATACCAACCCTTGCTCGGCAAGCCCTTGGTGCTGCACACACTATCGGCCTTTGCCAAGGTGCCCAAAATTGGCCAAATTGCAGTGGTGGTGTCGCCAGGGGATGAGTTTTTGGCCTCAGAATCGGCAACGCTTTTAATAGCTGCTCAAGGTGGTCCTACAAGGGCTGCAAGCGTTTTTAATGGTTTAATTTTTCTGCTTGAGTGTGGCGCAGACCCTGACGACTGGGTTTTGGTGCACGATGCGGCCCGGTGCCTGATCACGCCTGAGCAAATCACCGCTCTGATCACGGCCTGCGAGGCCGATGCTGTGGGTGGTTTGCTGGCGCATAAGTTGCCCGATACGCTCAAGAGTGAGGTGGGTGGCCGTGTGGCGGGCACCTTAGACCGGCACGACAAATGGTTGGCCCAAACCCCGCAAATGTTCCGCATTGGCCCCCTGATTGCAGCGCTGCAGCAAGCGGGGGACTTGGTCACGGATGAGTCCAGCGCGATGGAGGCCATGGGCCTGCACCCCCTATTGGTAGCGGGGAGCGCCCAAAACTTCAAGGTCACTTACCCGGAAGATTTTGCGTTGGCAGAGGCGGTGCTGCTAGCCAGACAAAAAGGACAACACGCATGAATTTCAGAATTGGCGAGGGTTGGGATATTCACGCGTTGGTGGCCAACCGAAAACTCATCATTGGCGGGGTGGAGATCCCATATCACCTGGGGCTATTGGGCCACTCGGATGCCGATGTGCTCCTGCATGCCATCACCGATGCGCTGTTGGGGGCAGCCGCTTTGGGCGATATTGGCACGCACTTCCCCGATACGGATGCTCGTTTTAAAGGGGCCGATTCGGGCGTTTTGCTGGCTGAGGCGATGCGGCGCGTGCGGGAAAAAGGGTTTGAGCTGGGCAATGTGGACAGCACCGTGATGGCCCAAGCGCCCAAACTCACACCCCATATTCAAGCCATGCGGGCATCTATTGCCGGGTTTTTGGGGGTTGGTGTCGATCAGGTCAACGTCAAGGCCAAGACCTCGGAAAAGATGGGGCCTGTGGGTTTGGGCCAAGCCATGGAAGCCAGGGCGGTCGTGCTGCTTTTCAAGCCGACACCGCCCTGAGTTCAGAGCTTGTAAAACTCTTTGATGACGTCCCAGGCGGCCTGGGGTTCGTCCACATACGAGAAAAGAGCCAGGTCTTGCTCTGAAATCACCCCTTCTTCGAGCATGACCTCGGTGTTAAAGAGCTTCTTCCAGTACTCGGTGCCGTACAACACAATGGGCACCGGCTTGGCTTTGCCGGTTTGCACCAAGGTGATGACTTCAAACAACTCGTCCAAAGTGCCAAAGCCGCCGGGAAAGGCCACCAAGGCCTTGGCGCGCATCATGAAGTGCATTTTGCGCAGTGCAAAGTAGTGAAACTTGAAGCTGAGTGTGGGCGTGACGTAAGGGTTGGCGCTTTGCTCATGCGGCAGTGCGATATTCAGGCCGACACTGGGCGCGCCCATCTCATGGGCGCCGCGATTGGCCGCCTCCATGATGCCGGGCCCGCCGCCGGTTGCAATAAACAGGCGCTCTTCACGCCGCAGGTGCATGCTGTGCGCTGCCACCAGACGGCCAAACAAACGGGCCTGGTCGTAATACTGCGCACTTTTAAGGTGGCGCTGGGCCAGCTTTAGTGCAGAAGGGTCGCCGCTTTGTTGCGCCAGCTCGTAAGATTTTTGGGCGTCTTCGGGGGCGGGGAAGCGGGCGCTGCCAAAAACCACGATGGTGTTTTCAATGCCTTGCTCGGTTTGCTCAATGTCGGGTTTGAGCATTTCCAATTGAAAGCGTATGCCACGGGTTTCTCGGCGCAGGAGAAACTCGGGGTCGGCAAATGCCAGACGGTAGGCATCTGCCTGAAGTGGGTTGCCTTGGTCGGCGTGAATTTGCAGCTCGGCCCAGGCATCGGCCAAGCGGCTTTCAGTGAGTTTGTGTGTGGTGTCCATGTCGTCCATTGTGAGCCCAGCCAAGTTCACGCCGAAGACGTGTTGTCTTTATAAATCGGTTAACCAAGTTTTAGCGGTTTTTGAGCAGCCAAGCTTTGGCGGTCTGGTAAGTTTTCCAGACTCTCCAGATTCGCTGACCCCAAGCCAACGTTCGCCGCGGCTTGAGCAGCGCCACCACAAGCAGGGCTACGCTGGGCCAAATGTGGTGGTCCGAGAGCCACTGCAGGCCAAGTTTGCCTTGGTCCAGCACCCAAAGCGGCTTTGTGAGCACGACGGACTGGTGTTTAAGTCGCTCACGCAAAAGGCCGCTTTTTTGCACCAGCATTTGCTGTCGAATCAGCAGCTCGGTCTTGTTCATGTTTTGGGTTTGAGGGCTTGGCGGTCTTTGTTGAGCTCATTCACGCTGGCACTGAAGATGCCTTGCGGATGGCTGAGCCGCTGGCGTGCTTGGGAAAAAAGTACTGCGGCACTAATTAGGAAAATGACCATGAGCACCCCAATGGCCGATAGGCGGTAACCTTCCCAAAACAGCAAGATGATGAAGCCACAGAGCAACACCAAGCCCACGCCCAGCATCAATAGTGCGGCCAAGGCCCACAGCAAGCCTTCAAACAGGCGTTTTTTCTCCAGCTCAAGCTCGTTGGCTACGAGCTCAAGCCGGACTTGCGCGATCTCGATGGCTGTGGCGCACAGCCGTTTGAAAGAGACGAGAAGCCCGGTCTCCTGGTTTGATTCAGCCACTGAGTCGTTCGATTTATCGGCGTCCGATCAATAAACCAATGACCAAGCCCACGCCCGAGGCAATGCCGATGGATTTCCAGGGGCTTTCATGCACAAATTCATCGGCGGCGTGTCCGGCAGCCTTGGCTTTGGCCACGGCCGTTTCTTGCAAATGGATCAAATCAACTTTGGCCTGATCGAGTCTGCTTTTAACCCGGCTTCGAATATCCACCGCGTTTTCGCTCATCTCATCGGCGGTCATTTTCAGCAACGCTTCCGCATCAGAAATAACCACGCCCAAATCGTTCATTAATTTGTCTTTTTGTAGTACGGACATATCGTTCATAAACTTTCTCCTGAAAATTGAAGCAAAGAATCAATAGTAGGCAAGGGCCTGTTTTTGAACTTGATAAACATTAAGAAATGTTTTGGCCAAGGGCTTGCGCAGCCCTATTTTTGTGAATCACGGCCACCGCCTTAGCTAGGCTTGAAGCCAAGTG
>CAIMHL010000375.1 GCA_903840825.1 uncultured beta proteobacterium | reverse complement strand
TTGGGTCTTCAAGTGGTCCCTGAGCAAGACTGGGTTCGTTTAACGCAGTCCCAGTTCACCCCTGTCGAAATCACGCCGGCCTTCTGGATTGTGCCGACCTGGCATGAACCCCCGGAGCAGGCCCGCATCGTGATTCGGCTTGACCCCGGTTTGGCCTTTGGCACAGGCACCCATCCCACGACGCGCATGTGTTTGCGCTGGATTGCCCAGCAGACATCACCTTCAGGAAATCCCTTGGGGCGCGTACTTGACTATGGCTGCGGCTCGGGTATTTTGGCTATTGGTGCTGCCAAGCATGGGTCGCTAGAAATAGATGCGGTTGATATTGATGAATCCGCCGTTGAGTCCACCGTGCTCAATGCGCAGGCCAACGAAGTCAATTTGAAAGCAGGGCTCCCTGATTTGGTAACGGGAAGCTACCAAACCGTGTTGGCCAATATCCTGGCAACACCGCTAAAGGTACTGGCCCCCTTGTTGTGGTCACGGGTTGCGCCAGGTGGCGCGCTGGTGTTGGCCGGAATTTTGGAGCGGCAGTGCGACGAGCTCAAGTTGGCCTACGCCCCCTATTGCGAATTGACGGTCTCTGACCATCAAGAGGGTTGGATTCTGATGACGGCCAGACGTAGCGCCCTTTAAACGCAACCTGTACGAGCAGTACGCATGAGTCTTGTCACTGCTTGCCCCTCTTGCAGCGTTCTGTTTAAAGTAGCCCCAGATCAGCTGTTAATCTCTGAAGGCTGGGTAAGGTGTGGCAAGTGCCAAACGGTGTTTGATGCGTCCTTGACACTTCAGCCCCGTGTTAAGGCCTCGCAAGCGGTGTCGCCAGCAGAGACCGGGCCTTTGCCCCCACAGCCTCTGGAGGTCGCGGTCCAGGCGTTGCCTTCAGAAGAAGTGCTGGCGGTCGAAAGTCCTTCGGATGCCTCAAACGATCTCCCTCTTGAGCCACCGGTGCCAGTGGTCAATCCCGCACCAGATAGCCAGCCAAGCGATGAACCCAGTGCCTTTCAGTTCGCCTTTGACGTGCCTGCATCCGACCAAAACTCGGCTACAGCTGGGCGTCGGTCATGGGTGTCCAAGGTTCTCTATTTGTTAGCGCCTCTTTTGTTGCTGGTGCTTGTAGGGCAAGTCGTTTTGCTTGAAAGAAACGAGATTTTTTCAAGGGAGCCGCGAGCCAAGCCTTGGTTGCTTGCGCTCTGCAAGCCATTTGATTGTCAGCTTGAGACTTTAAAGCGTATCCAGTCGATCGTGATTGACAGTTCGTCGTTTACAAAAATCAGCCCTGATATTTATCAGCTGAGTGTGATTCTGAAGAATACGTCCACAGCCGATCTTCACTTGCCGTCAGTTGAATTGACCCTGATTAACTCGCTTGATCAACCACTCTTCCGGCGTGTTTTTAGCATTGCTGAGTTAGGTGTTCAATCCAGTAATTTGCTTTCGTTTTCTGAGCTGCCGCTGTCGTTTTCTTTTGCGATCAAGACGGGCGAATTATCTGATCGCGTGGCAGGGTATCGCTTGCTCGTTTTTTATCCATAAGGGGACGCTCAGTTCTGCTGTGCACATAAAAAAAGCCCGGTGTGGTGAATGCCGGGCTTTTTGAATTCAGTGACGAAGTGATCAGGGTTTTTTGCCTGTGGGAAATGGCCAGGCCGCTTGCGGGTTCAGCGTTGTTTGCGCAGCCGATGCTGACGCTACTTGTTTTGAAGCAGGTGCTTTGGCTGCTTTTTTTGCAGCAGGCTTTTTAGCCGGTGCTTTTTTTGCTACTGGCTTGGCCGCCACGACAGCTTTAGCTGCAGGCGCCTTTTTGGCGGCTGGCTTTGAGGCTGCGACAGCTTTTTTAGCAGGCGCTTTCTTAGCCGCTGCTTTTGGGGCTGGTGCGGCCTTTTTGGCTGGTGCAGCTGGCTTTACGGCTGCCTTTTTAGCGGCCGGCTTTGCTACTGCGACTGCTTTTTTTGCCGGTGCTTTTTTAGCGGCTGCTTTAGGTGCTGGAGCTGCTTTGTTTGCAGCGGGCTTGGGTGCAGTCGCTACTTTTTTAGCTGGTGCTACTGGTTTTGCAGCCACTTTTTTTGCGACAACAGCTTTTTTGGCTGGTGCTGCTTTAGCGACTACTTTAGGCGCAGGTGCCGCCTTTTTGGCTACCGCTGCTTTTACAGGGGCCGATTTTTTTACAGGTGCCGTCTTTTTTGCGACAGGTTTTTTTGCAGTTGCCATTATTTTCTCCTTGATCTATTTACAAAGAGCACTTCATGCGAATTGGAGTGCTTGAAGCGATTCATGGTGTTGGGCAAAAGCCCAGCACCATGAACAC
>CAIMHL010000374.1 GCA_903840825.1 uncultured beta proteobacterium | reverse complement strand
GTGGCAGGTTTTGCAACTGCCTCCTGTGGCGGATACGGCGCTCTTGATGCTGTCGAGGTTGCCAGACTTGGCCGCCACGGACAACTTCAACATCTCTCCCTGCATCTTGTCTGCATATTCTTTGAATTTAGCAGGCTCTTTCCAGATCTCAGGTTTGGCTTTCGTGTCGCCCTTGTCGGTTCCCTCTGTAAATGCAGCCCAGGGAAGTTTGCCGACATACTCGGCCACGGCAGCACTCTCGGCAGCCACCTTAGGGTCAAAAGGCGCTTTACCTGAGGCCATTGCGGCTACGCGGCTGAAGTTTTGCTGCATCACAAACAAAGCATTTTTGCGGTATTTGATGGCATCGTCCGGCTTTGCAAACTGAGCCACTGCTGGCAAGGAAACCGCCATAAGGGCAAGTACTGTCCATAACGTTTTACGAATATTCATAGTCGGTGTATCCTGATTGATGAAAAATGAAAGCCACGGTTCAGTGTACTGCCGACCATCCTCGCCAACCCATCAATGAGCAGTTTTAACTTGGCAGCAGACCAGACTGAACCCGCATCAATATACACAGAACAAAGCCCATGAAAAATAGAGAACCATCAACAGCCGTCAAAGTATGGGACTTGCCCACACGCATTTTTCACTGGTCTTTGGCCCTGTGCGTCACGGCGTTGGTCGTCACCGCTGAAATAGGAGGTGACGCTATGGCCTGGCACTTCCGCCTGGGCTATTGTGTTTTGAGCTTGCTACTATTTCGCGTCATCTGGGGGTTCATTGGCGGCAAGTGGTCGCGGTTCAGCTCATTTATCTTTCCCTTAAAAACTGTGATTAGATATGCAAAGGGGGAAAGGTCGCCCGATCAGGAAATAGGACATAACCCCTTGGGGTCATGGTCAGTTTTCGCGCTCTTAGTGTTTCTTTTCATGCAGGTCAGCACTGGCCTTTTTAGCGACGACGAAATAGCCAATGCAGGACCTCTGGTGAAATTCGCCAGTGCCACGTTGGTGAACTATGCAACGTACTTTCACACATCAATTGGAAAGTTCATCATTTTTGGATTGGTAGGTTTGCACATTGGCGCTATTGCACACCATTACTTTTACAGGAAAGAAAATCTGGTCAAGCCAATGATCGACGGCTTCAAATCGACCGCTATTGAAGCTCAAAGCGCACGTGACACCCTACAGACGCGGGTGGTTGCAGGGCTGGTTTTTGGTCTGTGCAGCACCTTGCTTGCTTATGCACTCAACCTTGTAAGCTGAACGACCGAGATAAGGCTTGTCTGCCCTTGGTCTGCATCTCGTTATATGCAGCAATGAAAATGCCACCGAGAGGCAACTCTGGCGGCACAACTAAATTTTTAAATCAGTGAGTGATCAGGCTTTTGCTTGTGACAAAAGCGTCGCAGCATCGCTGACTTCAAATTTTCCGGGGCCTTCAATGTTCAAGGAAGAAATAACGCCATCTTTAACCAACATGGAGTAACGGTTGCTGCGCAAGCCTAAGCCTTTGCCCGTCAAGTCAAGTGTCAAGCCTGTAGCTTTGGTGAAAGCTGCGTCACCATCGGCCAGCATACGTACTTTGCCAACCGATTTCTGGTCTCTGGCCCACGCACCCATGACGAATGCATCATTCACGCTCACGCACCAGATTTCATC
>CAIMHL010000373.1 GCA_903840825.1 uncultured beta proteobacterium | reverse complement strand
GTAGTTGTAGATCTGTTGGACTGACTTGACGCCCGGGTCGTTGGCTCCCGCCATGTCGGCTTCTACCCAGGTAGCGCCAGCTGATTTTTTGTACCAGTCGTAAATGCGGCCCACAAAAGGCGAGATCAGCTGCACTTTGGCCTGTCCGCAGGCCACGGCCTGGCAGAAGGAAAACAAGAGGGTGAGGTTGGTGTGAATGCCACGTTCTTCGAGCAACTTGGCGGCCTGAATGCCTTCCCAAGTGGCGGCGACCTTGATCAGCACGCGCTCGGCGGCAATGCCTTGCGCTTGGTAGAGCGCAATGAGGCGCTCGCCACGGGCCACAGTAGCTTCTGTGTCAAAGCTCAGGCGGGCATCGACTTCGGTGGAGACACGCCCCGGGATGATGGACAAAATCTCAACGCCAAAGCGCACCAGCAAGCGGTCCATGATTTCGTCCAGGGGACGGCCCCTGAACTCAGCAACGTTGTCGGTCAGCAGCGATTTGTAATCGGCTTTTTGCACCGCCTTCAAAATCAGCGAGGGGTTGGTGGTGGCATCCTGGGGCTGGTAAGCGGCAATTTGTTTGAAGTCGCCGGTATCAGCCACCACGGTGGTGAATTGTTTGAGTGCGTCGAGTTGGTTCATACTTTAATTATCCCGTGGCGCGGGCATCATTTGAAACAAGTAGGTTACCAAAACCTGGTTCAGGGCATCTTGACGACCGACACCCCATGCGCGCCCAAGGTCAACGCCACCTGCGCACCCAGCGCCAAGGGTGCCGACAAGTCGGACGACACCACAAAAATAGGCCCCAAGGCGGTGTCGAACGTGTACTCAAAGTAGCTGCCCAGATAGGCTGATTTAAGCAATTGGCCGCTAAGCCCCTCGTTTTGACCGTCAACCTGACGCTGAATTTTCCAGGCCTCAGGCCGCACCGCCACTTTGACGGCGCCTGCGCTGACTGATTGACGCGGCGAGAGGCACAAGGGCCCGAGTTGCACGCGCCCATCCAACCCGGCCACTCCGGGAAACAACATGGCCTCACCCATGAACCCGGCAACAAATTCGCTGCCGGGGCGCTCATACAGGTCTTGCGGTGTGCCTTGCTGGGCAATCAGACCATCGTTCATCACAATGATTTGGTCGCTCACCGCCAGCGCCTCGCTTTGGTCATGCGTGACATAGGCCACGGTCAGTTTCAGGCGCTGTTGCAGTGTGCGAATTTCCTCACGCATGGCGCGGCGCAAGCGGGCGTCCAGGTTGCTTAAGGGTTCATCAAACAGAAGCACGGCAGGCTCCAGCACCAAGGCCCGGGCCAAGGCGACGCGCTGTTGTTGCCCGCCTGAGAGTTCGCTGGGGAGTCGCTGATCAAAACCGACCAGGCCTACGTTGGTCAGCGCGTCATGGGCGCGGCTTTGGGCCAGCGCTTTGGCAACGCCTGACATCTTCAAACCGTAGAGCACGTTGTCCAACACGTTCATGTGCGGAAACAAGGCGTAGCTTTGAAACATCATGCTCACGTTGCGGTCTGATGGCCCGAGCGTGGTGACTTCACGGCCGTCCATCAGAATCTGGCCCGAGGTGGGGGACTCCAGCCCGGCAATCATCCGCAGTGTGGTGGTTTTACCGCAGCCTGACGGCCCCAAAATGGTGGTGAGCGTGCCTTTTTTAATCTCAAAACTGATGCCCTTCACCGCCATAGCGGCGTTGGCATCGGTGCCATAGCGCTTGGTGATGTGTTTGAATTCAACGCCTTGGTTCATGCGGATGCTCCTGTGCGGCGGCCCAGTCGTCGCTCGCCCACTAAAAATTGAATGAGGGCGATGGCCAGCGACATCAAAATGATGAGTACCGTGCAATAGGCCAGCGCCACGCCGTAGTCGCCATTGCCCACGCGGCCAATGATGTAGGTGGTAGCCAACTCGTTCTCGGCGGTGACCAGAAAGATCACCGCGCTCACGGTCGTCATGGCGCGTACAAAGCTGTAGATAAGTGCCGCCACCAGCGCTGGTTTGAGCAGGGGCAGCACCACATAAAACAAGGTTTGCAGGGTGGAGGCGCGCAGCATTAAAGAGGCTTCGTCCAGCGATTTATCGAGCTGCTTGAAGGCGGCCGTGCCTGCCCGCACGCCCACCGGCAAGTTACGAAACATGAAGCAAAGCACGATGATGAGGCCGGTGCCCGTCAACTCTACCGGAGGCACGTTGAAGGCGAGGATATAGCTCACCCCCAGCACGGTGCCGGGAATGGCAAAGGCCAACAACGCGACAAATTCAAACAGCGCACGCCCCTTGAACTCGGTACGCGCCAGCAAGTAAGCGATCAACAAGCCCGCCATAGCGGTCATGGGGGCCGACAGCCCCGCCAATTTAAGCGTGGTGAAAAGTGAATTCCAAGCCGTGCCCGCCCACACCAGACCGAAGTTTCCCCACTCCAAGCCGAAAGCTGTTTTGAAGTGGCTAAGCGTCAAGGTGTAGTCGCGGCCCCAGGTTTGCACAAAGCCGCCGGAGAAAGCAAACAGGTAAACGATGACGGTAAATGCCAGCCACGGATAAACCACAGCGTTCAGGGTGCGGCGCACGCCCTCGGGCAGCACCATGGCCAGACCAGCGTCTCCTTTGCCGCTCACGGTGGTGTAGTTTTGCTTGCCCAAGAGCGCGCGCTGCAAGGCGAAAACAGCCAGCGCAAACACGGTGAGTATCCAGGCCAGTGATGCGGCGCGGCCCTGGTCATATTGCGCGCCCACAATGGCAAAGAAAATGTCGGTGGACAGCACCGCAAACTGGCCGCCCACCACCACCGGGTTGCCAAAATCAGCCATGCTTTCAATGAAGCCCACCAAAAAAGCGTTGGCCAGACCGGGCTTCAGCAAGGGCAGGGTGACGGTAAAGAAGGTTTTGCTGCGGTCTGCGCGCAGGGTTTGGGCGGCTTCTTCCAGACTGGGCGACACGCCTTGCACCACACCGCGCATGATCATGAAAGCAATCGGCGTAAACGCAAAGAGCTGAGCAATCCACACACCCAAGGCCCCGTAAAACCAGCGGGTCGGGGGAATGTCAAAGGCATATTCCAAAAACTGGTTCACCACGCCTGCGCGGCCAAACAGCAAAATTAATCCTAAACCGACCACAAAGGGCGGCGTGATGATGGGCAACAAGGCAATCACCCGCAGGGGCGTTTGAATGCGCGGCCCGGCGCTGCGTTCGGCCAGCAGCGCCATCATGGTGCCCAACAAGGTGGTGCCCGTGGCGGTCAACAGGGCCAGAAAAAGTGTGTTCCAGGCCACGCCACAGCGCACGCCACCCGCCAGGCAATTGATTCCCCACACGCGTTCGTTGCCTATGCGCTCATAAAGTGCCAGCGCCGACCACTGCCCCTCTTCATTTAAAAAAGCGCCGTAAAGCGCCTTGGTGACCGGGAACGCGATGAACAAGACCAGCAAGACCGAACAAGCCAACACAGCAGAAGCAATGAAGGCGTCGCCCTTGAAATAGCCGCGCCGTGCCAACCCAAAAGCGGTCATCATCACCAAAGACAGCAAGACCACAAAAGCCCCCATGCCCATGCCAAATTGATGTGTTGCCACTTCGCCAAACTGGGTGTTGAGCAAGGCAGATGACCAGCCTTTGGCGCCGATCAAAAAACCACTGGTCAGCAAGCCCAAAAATCCGGTCAAGCCCCCCAGCAATAAGTAATTGGATTGCTGCTTTTGTGTCGGCATGCCCAGGCCGATAGCGGCAATGACCAAGCCAACCAGGCCCACCAGCAACCACTTTCGCCCGTGGATAAGTGCTTGGACCACGCCGTTGGCTGTCTCCGCCCCCCCCATGACCTGGGGCAGCACGCTGTACCAGGCGGTGTCCTGAATGGCGTACCAGGGTAGGAGTAAATAGGCCAGCAACCCAATGACCAGCCAGATGCGGATGGCTTTGTCGGAAGATTTTTTCAACTTGATGGAGATGCCGTCTTGCTTAGCGCGGCAGCGAGTTCACTTCTTTTTCCCACTTGGCGATCAAGCGGCGACGCTCGTTGGAGGCGCCATATTTGGCGTAGTCGTAGTTGATGAATTTGATTTTTTTGAAATCAGGAATACGCGCATCGTTTTTGGCGCTTTTGTTGGAGGGCAGCTGAAACTGCTTGGCGGCAGCGGCCATTTCTTGCGCGCCGGGCGTCAGGGCCCATTCGTAAAACTTCTTCGCGGCTTCCAGGTTGCGAGCACCTTTGATGATGCTCATGGAGCCAATTTCTGCGCCCGTGCCATCGGCTGGCGTCACGGTCTCGACGGGAAATCCCTGCATTTTTTCGCCGGGTGCATCGTGCACAAAGCTGATGGACAACGTGGTTTCACCCCGAGCGGCAGCTTTGATGGGGCCGGTACCGCTGCGGGTGTATTGGCTGATGTTGGCGTGTAGTTTTTTCATGTATTCAAAGGCTTTGTCTTCGCCCATGAGTTGCACCAAAGTGGCGACCATGGTGTAGGCCGTGCCGCTGGAGGCGGGGTTGGCGACCTGAATTTCACCTTTGAGGGCGGGGTTGAGCAAGTCATTCCAGGTCTTGGGAATGGGTAGTTTCTTCTTGGTCAGTAACTCTGAGTTGTAGCCAAAACCCAGGGGGCCAGAGTAAATGCCGACCGTCTTGTAGGCTGATTGTTGCGCTTGCTGCTGTGCCCAGCCATGAAGTTGAGATAAAGCCGGTGATTTGTATTCAAAGCTGAGACCTTGTTCGGCGGCCTGAAGGAGGGGGTCGCCGGTGCCGCCAAACCAGATGTCAGTTTTGGGGTTGTCTTTTTCAGCGATCAACTGGGCCAGCGCCTCGCCCGAGCCTTTCATGCTCACATTGACCTTGGTGCCGGTGGTCTTGGTGTAGACCGTGCCAATCATGTTGCACCACTCGGCTTGCACCGAACAGATGATGTTGACCTGGCCTTGCGCCTGTGCACCGATTGAAAATAAGGCCACAGCCGTGGCAAGTACCTGCTTTTTCATGAGAACTCCGTGAAACACTCCAATCAGGAGAGTAATTTGATTACAACCAAGCTTAGCCGCAGAATGACCAAATGGCACTCCGGGAAAACACGAAGTGCGCTTGGGTTTTTATATAAAAAGTTCTCTTGTAATTATTTATTGGTAAAAACATGAAACTAAGTTACATTAACGGCTGATTTTGTCCAACCCAAGTGAGTCATGGCAACTTAGGTTCACTGGTTCAGTGTCCTGCTTTACGACCCTCTTTAGAAAATTTCATTCATGAGTTTTGATCTTGTTTTATTTGGTGGCACGGGTGATCTGGCATGGCGCAAGCTCATGCCTGCGCTGTTTCAAGCTTTTCGTCATGGCACATTGCCCGAGGGTGGCCGCATTATTGGGGTGGGTCGCGACGGCCTGACTGCTGAGCAATACCGCGCACAAATTCGTGCCCGTTTTGATTCGGTGGAGTTGGCCAAGCGCCCCAGCGCTGAAGAGTTCAATCGCTTTGCCGCTTTGCTTGAATTCGTCCGCATGGACTTGTCCAAACCCGAAGACTACGCTCACCTGGCCCAGTCTCTTGCCGAACGCCATGCCGACACAGTGGTGATGTATGTGGCCACGGCCCCCAGCTTGTTCACCACGGTGTGTGAGCAACTCGCTGCGGCCGGGCTCAACACCCCACAAACCCGCGTGGTGTTGGAGAAGCCTCTGGGCCATGACCTGGCCAGCAACCGCGCCATTAATGAGACCGTGCGCCGCGTGTTTGGTGAAAAGCAAATTTTCCGCATTGACCATTACCTGGGCAAGCCTGCCGTGCAAAACCTGTTTGCACTGCGTTTTGGCAACGCCTTGTTCGAGCCCCTGTGGCGCCGTGAGCACATTGCCAATATTCAAATCACCATTGCTGAAGAGCTGGGTGTGGAGAAGCGCGGCGCGTTTTACGAGACCACCGGTGCCTTGCGTGACATGGTGCAAAACCACGCGCTGCAACTCTTGTGCGCCATTGGCATGGAGCCGCCCATCAACTCCCACGCCGACGCGATCCGCGATGAAAAACTCAAAGTCTTGCGCTCACTCAAACCCTGGACGGCTGAGTCCTTGTCTCAAGATGTGATTCGCGGGCAGTATTCGGCGGGCACCATTGCCGGCACGCCTGTTTCGGGCTACCGCGATGAAACCGGTGTTAACCCACACAGCCACACTGAAACCTTTGTGGCTTTGCGCACCGAAATCTCCAACTGGCGCTGGGCGGGTGTGCCTTTCTATATCCGCACCGGCAAGCGACTGGCCGGGCGCGATGCCCGCATTGTGGTCAACTTTCGGCCGACACCCCACGCCATTTTTAATTCTCAGATGGGCATGGCCAACCGCTTGGTGATTAACCTTCAGCCCAAAGACGGTTTGGAGTTGCATCTCTTGGCGCAAGGTCAGGACGACCGCCGCAGCTCAAGCGCGCTGGCACCTGTCCAGCTCGACCTGGACTTTGACAAACGCTTTGGCTCTGGGCGCGTGGGCGCGTATGAGCGCTTGCTGCTGGACGTGATTGATGGCCGCTTGAACCTGTTTGTTCGCAGTGACGAGCAAGAAGAAGCCTGGCGCTGGGTCGAGCCCATCATGGACCACTGGAAAAATGATGCCCAAGGCCCACGCCCGTATGTCGCAGGCACTTGGGGCCCAAGTGCTTCCAGCGCCATGATTGCGCGTGATGGTTTTTGCTGGGCTGAAGAGTCTTAAACAACAAGGAGTTTGATCATGCTCGACCGAATTAAAGCCTGCCTGCCTTCCTTGGCGCCAGCTGAGCAGCGGGTAGGCAAACTCGTGTTGAGCGATCCACGCACTTTCGCCAAGCTCCCCGTCAGTGAGTTGGCCGACCGTGCCCATGTGAGCAAACCCACGGTGGTGCGGTTTTGCCGCAGCGTGGGATATGACGGTTTGTCGGACTTCAAGCTCAAGCTGGCAGGCAGCGTGAGCGAGGGTGTGCCCTTCATCCACCGCAGTGTGGATGTGGACGACAAAACCAATGACATCATGGTCAAGGTGATTGACAACACCGTGGCGGCTTTTTTGAAATACCGCAACGACGCCAGCACCCCGACCATTGAGAAAACCGTGACCACGCTGGTCGAGGCTTACAAGCAAGGCAAGCGCATCGAGTTTTTTGGGGTGGGCAATTCCGGTGTGGTGGCGCAAGATGCCCAGCACAAGTTTTTCAGGCTGGGCATCAACACCATTGCCTACAGCGATGGCCACATGCAGGTCATGAGTGCTTCACTGTTGGGGCCCGGCGACTGCGTGGTGGTGATCTCCAACTCGGGGCGCACCCGTGACCTGATGGACGCCTGTGACATCGCCCGCAAAAATGGCGCCACCACCATTGTGATTACCGCCAGTGGCTCACCGCTGGCTGCCGCC
>CAIMHL010000372.1 GCA_903840825.1 uncultured beta proteobacterium | reverse complement strand
CGCAGCCCGACTACAACCTGTTTGTGCTGGGCGATGTGGGCAGTGGGCGCTCCACCTTGCTGCTTCAGCTGATGCAGTCCTTGGCCTGCGCGCGTCCCGTGCCGCCTGACCTGTGTTACCTGCACAATTTCCAAAACCCTGAGCGGCCACAGGCCCTCAGAATGGCTCCGGGGCAGGGGCGGGTGCTGCGCCAACTGATGATGCAGCTGAGTAAAACCTTGGAGAAAGAAATTCCCCATCGGCTTGAGGGTGCCGACTTCAAGGCCGAAAAAGAACACATCGAGAAGGCCTACAAGGTGCAAGAGGCCAAGGCCTATGCTGAGCTTGACGCCTTTGGCGAGGCCCGCCATTTCGCCTTGTACCGTGAAAACGGCCATTTGGTGTTTACGTTGCTCGGTGACAAGGGCCGTGCCTTGACGGAGGTTGAAGCGCGTTCATTGCCTCATGAGCGTCGCGCCAAAATTGACCAGGCCGAGGAGGAGTTGCGGGCCGAAATTAGCCGGTTTTTGGACCAGACCCGCCCACTTGAGCGGGCCATGAATGAGCGCTTGCTGGAGCTGCGTCGTCAATTTGTGAAACCGCTGCTCGACCAGGAGTTAAGCGCGATCCGCACCCAATTAGAGGGGCTAAGTCTGGATGGGCCTACGCTCAGCGCTTATCTGGATCTGCTGATGGCCGATGTGTTGGATAAATTGGGCTTATTCACGCCCTCAGATGCTGACGAGGCGCTGCGCCTGGACGAGCTTGATGCGGTGTTGGCCAACTACGGCGTTAACGTCTTGGTCGACAACGCCGCCATGACGGGCGCGCCCGCGCTGGTGGACAACAACCCAACATTTCGGTCCTTGTTTGGCAGTATTGAGTACCAGCCTGAAGAAGACGTGTTGCGCACCGATTTTTCCCGCATCCGGGCGGGGACGCTTCACAAGGCGAGCGGTGGCTTTTTGATGCTGCATTTGCGCGATTTGCTGACCGACGATCAAGGTGGACTTTGCCGAGCGCTTCACGGCCGATGCCACCACTTACCGTTCGTCAGCGGTCTTAATCAGTCACACCTGCCAGCGTCTGGGCTTGCCGCACTTCAGCAACGCCTCGGTAGTGCGTTTGCTGGAGGAGTCGCACCGCGAAGTGGAAGACCAAGTATGCCAAAGCGCCATTTTTGCCCACACGGAGGCGCTGGAGGTGGAGAGTGCCGCCGTGTGCCTGGCACGCAGCGGTCAGCAGGTTGAGGTGGCCGATATTGAAGCGGCTTTGCTGGCGCGTCAGCGCCGCCATGACTACCCGGACCAGTTTTTGCAGGAAACGGTTCGCGATGGTGATCGTCTGAATTCCTTGTCGGGCAAAAAAACAGGTCAGATCAATGGCTTGACGCAGGTGGACCTGGGTGATTACAGGTTTGGCTTTCCGGTGCGTGTCACGGCGCGCACGTTTGCGGGCAGTGAGGGTTTGCTCAATATCGAGCGCGAAGTGGAAATGTCTGGCCCCATCCATGACAAGGGGGTTTTGATTTTGCACAGCTATCTGTCGGCCCTTTTTGCACATATTGCGCCTTTGGCCTTGAATGCCTCTGTTGTTTTTGAGCAGGATTACAGCGGTGTTGAGGGTGACTCAGCCTCCTGCGCGGAGTTGTTTGTGCTGCTGTCTTCGCTATCTGGGCTGCCGCTTCGCCAAGGGATTGCCGTGACCGGCGCTGTCAATCAGCATGGAGGCGGGCGCACCCAGTGGCATTTACGCCCATGACAGCGTGCTGGGCCAAGCGCAAAAAACGCTGCAAATTTTCCGCAGAGCCTGCCAGCTCGCTGAGCACCCCAAAGTGGGGCGACACTGTTAGTGGGCTTTGGCCGAGGCTTGCTCGTCTTCGTTCATCTTGCCAGTCAGCCGCGTGGATTTAGGCGCTCAAGCAGCGGATGGGGCTTATATTAGAAGCCTTGAAGACAAGGCGCTGGGCCTGGTCCAAATTGTTGCAACGGCAGGCATGGTTAAAAAAATAGTAATAGCAGGCGG
>CAIMHL010000371.1 GCA_903840825.1 uncultured beta proteobacterium | reverse complement strand
GGACCCGCCGCATCAGGCTGACTGGTTGCTGTTGGTACGCGCTTTGGTGGCTGAAGGAAAAACCGTGGTCAGCGTGTTGCATGAAATCTCCTTTGCACTGCATGCTGACCAAATGGTCATCATGGCCCAAGGTCGCATCACCCACCAAGGCGCGTGCGCTGACGTAGCCACTCACCGCGCCCTCGAAGCCGTGTTTGACAAACGCATCACGATTCACGCCCTGGCCGGGCAGTGGGTGGCGTTGCACAATTAATTCACTACAGAAAACACCAAAACACCATGCAAATAGAAACAGCCCCCACCGTCAAGCCCTACGAAAAGCCCGAAGGCGAGCGGCGCGGCATCATCATCGTCAACACTGGCGACGGCAAAGGCAAAAGCACAGCCGCCTTTGGCCTGGCCTTGCGTGCGCACGGGCGCGGCAAAGCGGTCAAGATTTTTCAATTCATGAAAGTGCCCAGTGCCCGCTTTGGCGAACACCGCATGTTTGAGCAACTGGGCATCCCGATTGAGGGCTTGGGCGACGGCTTTAGCTGGAAAAGCCAGGACCAGGAGCATTCAGCGCAACTGGCCCGCGACGGCTGGCAAAAAGCCAAAACCGCCATCATGAGCGGCGACTTCTTCATGGTCACCCTTGATGAAATTACCTACCCCCTGATTTACGGCTGGATGCCACTGCAAGACGTGCTCGACACCTTGCGCGCGCGCCCTAGCCACGTGCATGTGGTGCTTACCGGGCGCCGCTGCCCGCTTGAAATCATCGAGCTTGCAGACACCGTGACCGACATGCAAATGGTCAAGCACGCATTTAAAGCTGGCATTCCGGCTCAGCGCGGGATTGAAGACTAAGACTGAGCATGAGCTACAGCGTCAAAGAGGCCTTGTTCATGCTCTCGCCGCTGGGTCAACTGAATTTGACGTCGGTGATCATGGCAACAGCTCTCCTGCTAGCCCTTCTGATTGACCACTTTCTAGGTGAACCCGCTTCCCGTTTTCACCCGGTGGTGTGGATTGGCAATTACCTTGGTTGGGCCGGGCGCGGCTTGCAGCGGGTGGCGCGGCAGACGGAGCCGTTCACGCTTCTCGCAGGCGTTGGGTGTCAGAAAGACTTTAAGGTTTTTTGGCTTTCAGCCCTTTTTTGGTGTGTTGGAGCAGCTATTATTTTTATAGCAAGTGCTGGCTTGCAAATCTACCTCTTGGCGCTGCCCGAGCAGCTTGGACCTTGGGCTGGTGGTGCGCTTGCTGCGCTGCTCTTGGGCGCGCTGCTCAAAACTTTACTGGCTTGGGCGATGCTGAAAAGTGAAGTGCTGGCCGTTGAAAAAGCCTTGGACCCCGAGCAAGGCGGCTCCCTGGCCGCTGGGCGCGAGCGCTTGAACTGGCTGGTTAGCCGTGATGTGGCGCAATTAACGCCAGCCGAGGTGCGTGAAAGCGCCATTGAAACTTTGGCCGAAAACTTGAACGACTCCGTGGTGGCCCCCATTTTCTGGTTTGTGCTGTTGGGCTTACCCGGCGCAGCGCTTTACCGCTTTGCCAACACCGCAGACGCCATGTGGGGCTACCGGGGCATGTACAAAGGCCGCAACTGGGAATGGGCTGGCAAGTGGGCGGCCTGGGCTGACGACGTGTTGAGCTGGATTCCGGCCCGCCTCACCGCTTATTTATTGGTTTTCGTCTTCTTCCTGCAAGCCCTTGCCCGGGTCAACCCGCGTACTGAGACCGCGACAAATGCGGGCCAAAACGCAAAGGCTTTACCCTGCTTTTTGGCGCGACTGCAGGCCGAGGCGCACCGCACCGCCTCACCCAACAGCGGCTGGCCCATGGCTGCGATGGCGCTGGCGCTGGGCGTATGCCTGCACAAGCCGGGCGTGTATGTGCTAAATGCAATAGGGCGTGCGCCGCTGGCCTCAGACACGCAGTGCGCTACCGCTTATGGCTCAAAAGTGGTTCTGGCAACCGTCTTGTCAGCACAGATAGCTATATATTTTGCAGCGTTGGTAGAGCGCCTATGAACCCGCGCATTCACGGTGGGCCAGATGCCTTGGGCGTGCCCCAATTCGATTTTTCAACCAACAGCAACGCCTGTGGCCCCTGTCCTGGGGCCTTGGCCGCCGTCCAGCAAGCAGATGCCACGCGCTACCCCGATGCCAGTTACACCGAGCTTCGCACCCAGTTGGCCCAGTTTCATGGTGTCGCACCCGAGCGTGTGGTGTTGGCGGGCAGCGCTAGCGAGTTCATATTTCGCATCACCGCTTGGGTGGCGCAGCAAGGCCAGTACGCGGCGGATACCACGGTCTGCCTGCCCCCCCACAGTTATGGCGACTACGGCCAAGCCGCGCAGGCTTGGGGCTTGCGCCTGACCAAGCAAGCTGACACGGCCCAACTGCTGTGGGCTTGCGAGCCCTCCAGTCCATTGGGTGATGCGCACAGCGCATGGCCGCGTTGGCCTGTTGAGGTGCCCTTGGTGCTAGACCGCGCCTACGAGCCCTTGCGCCTAAGCGGCGCGCCCAGTTTGAGCGATGCTCAACTCGCCCAAGTCTGGCAACTTTGGACGCCCAACAAAGCGCTGGGCCTGACCGGTGTTCGCGCCGCTTACGCCCTAGCCCCGCTGGGCGCGCAAGACACCGTGACCGCGCTGGAACTCCTTGCCCCCTCATGGCCCGTCGGTGCGCACGGTGTGGCGATGCTGCAAACCTGGGTGCAGCCTGAGGTGCAGGCGTGGCTGGCGCAAAGTTTGCTCACCCTGCGCGACTGGAAACCGCGCCAGATCAAGCTGCTGCAGTCGCTGGGCTGGCGGTGTTTAGCCAGCGAAGCCAATTTTTTTTGCGCCCGCCCACCCGCAGGCGCTGACCTAAGCGGCCTGCGGGATGCCGGTATCAAGCTGCGCGACACCACTTCATTCGGACTGCCCGGTTATTTCCGCCTCGGCGTGCTGCCGCCTGATGCGCAAGAGGCGCTTCGGGTGGCTATCAAAAAGGCGACGTCATCATTAAGACCTTATTAAGGCATTTATTAAAGGACTATTCGATGCTGGTGTTGATGCCGAGACGCCAATCGGGTGCTTCATGATTTTGGTGGACACCGCCCTCTGGATCGACCATCTGCGTGCCAGCGAAAAAGTGCCTATTTCAGTGCTATATACAATTGCTATATCTCTCAATTTTCGGAGCATGACGTCATGACAACAAGTACTGTTTTTATCAACAACCGCAGTCAAGCTATCCGCCTGCCGGCTGCTCTTCGTCTGCCCGATAACATCAAACGTGTGGACGTGAGGGCGCGCGGTTGTGAGCGCGTCATTGCACCCATAGGGCAAACTTGGGATAGCTTCTTTAATGACAGTCCTGAGGTCGCGGATGATTTTTTGACTCAGCGGGCCATCCAGACGCAGCCTGAGCGAGACGCCTTTTGATGCTGCGCTACCTGCTCGATACCAACATCGTCATCTACGTGATAAAAAACAAGCCCTTGTCCGCCCTTCAAACCTTCAACGACCATGCGGGGCACATGGCGATCTCCACCATCACATTGGCCGAATTGCTGCACGGTGCCGAAAAGAGCAACGCCCCGATGCGCTCTTTGGCTGTCGTGGAAGATTTTTGCAGTCGCTTAGAAATATTACCCTATGGCCCCAAGGCTGCCCAACACTACGGTAGCATCCGCAGTGCGCTAGAAAAGCGTGGGCTAACTATCGGTGTCAACGACCTGCATATCGCAGCCCATGCGCGCAGCGAAGGGCTCACACTGGTCTCGAATAACCTGCGTGAATTTGAGCGTGTTGATGCCTTGCTTTTGGCAAATTGGGTGGCATAAAACCCCATGACCGCCCAATGCATCATGG
>CAIMHL010000370.1 GCA_903840825.1 uncultured beta proteobacterium | reverse complement strand
ACTTGGCTCAGTTTGCGGCTATGCTAAGGCTTAGGAGGTCTGAATATGAAAGTGTTATTGGCTCTGTCCAGGGGGATAGACAAACTCAACGACAAATTCGCAATTCTGGCGACTTGGGCGGTGCTCGCCTCATGCGTCATCAGCGCGCTCAACGCCACTGTGCGTTATGCCTTCAACTACAGCTCCAACGGCTACACCGAAATACAGTGGTACCTGTTTGCCGCCGTGGTGATGCTCGGTGCTAGCCAAGTGCTACGGATCAACGAGCATGTACGGGTCGACGTGCTGTACGGTTTGTACGGCGGGCGCGGGCAGGCCATCGTTGATTTGCTGGGTTTTATCTTCTTTCTGATGTGCTCAATGTCGGTCCTGCTGTACTACTCGTGGCCTTTGTTTATCCGTATGTACCTCTCGGGAGAGATGTCCAACAATGCGGGTGGCCTGATTCGATGGCCGGTGATGTTGCTGCTGCCCGTGGGCTTTTCGCTCATCTTGCTGCAAGGCCTGTCTGAGATCATCAAACGTCTGGCCTGGCTCAACAACAGCTACGACGGTGATTTCAATTACCAGAGGCCGCTGCAATGACGATGCAAGAATTTGCGCCGCTGATGTTTGGCGGGCTGATCGCAATCATGTTGATCGGCTTTCCAGTCGCGTTCTCGCTGGCAGCGCTGGGTCTGGGCAGCGGTTATTCTGCTGTGTACATGGGCTGGTTCCCCCAATCTTTCATGACCGCGCTGCCGCTCAATGTGTTTGGGATCTTGTCGAACGACTTGCTGCTGGCGATACCTTTTTTCACCCTCATGGGCACCATTCTGGAGCGCTGTGGGCTCGCCGAAGACATGCTTGACTCGATGGGGCAGATGTTTGGTACTGTCAAGGGAGGCCTCGGTTATTCCGTCATCATCGTTGGCTTCATCCTGGGGGCTATCACCGGCACCGTCGCCGGTCAGGTGATCGCCATGGCCATGATTTCCCTGCCGGTGATGATGCGCTGGAAATACAACATGCGCTATGCCACCGGCGTGTTGGCTGCATCAGGCACGATCACGCAACTCGTGCCACCTTCCCTGGTGCTTATCGTCCTTGCAGACCAACTCGGAAAGTCGGTAGGAGACATGTACAAGGGCGCTTGGGGTCCGTCTATTCTGCAGGTGCTGTTGTTTGCCGCCTACACCTTCCTCCTGACTCGCCTGCGCCCAGACGCGCTGCCGGGTGTGCCCAAGGAATCGCGCGAACTCAATGGCTGGCCGCTGTACCGAAAATGCCTGAAGGGAATTGTGCCTTCCGCCGTACTGATCTTCACTGTTTTGGGCAGCATGGGTGGGCTGCCAGGCATCAATGTTGCCGTGGCTACGCCAACCGAGGCTGGCGCGATGGGTGCGATGGGTGCATTTTTATTGGCCTGGATGAGCAAACGCCTGACCTGGAATCTCACCTGGCAGGCCATGGTCGGCACCATGCGACTGACCGCGATGGTGGTCTACATCCTGATCGGTTCACGCGTGTTCTCGCTTGTGTTCCAAGGTGTGGACGGTGGCATCTGGATCGAGCACATGCTGTCTGGTCTGCCCGGCGGTCAGATCGGATTTCTTATCGCCGTCAACATCTTCGTGTTCTTCCTGGCGTTTTTTCTTGATTTCTTCGAGATAGCCTTCATCATCGTCCCGTTCCTGGCCCCGGTGGCCGCCAAGATGGGTATTGACCTGATCTGGTTCGGCGTGATGCTTTGCGTGAACATGCAGACCAGCTTCATGCACCCGCCCTTTGGCTTTGCCTTGTTTTACTTGCGCGGAATAGCGGATACGCTGTACAAAAACGGATCGATACCACGCAAAGTGGAGTCAAGGGATATCTACTTGGGGTCCATTCCATTTATTGTCCTGCAACTCATTTTGGTCGCGGTGGTGATCTTTATTCCGCAGTCGGTGACCATATTTCTCGACAAAGAAAAGGTTCTCGACATCCAAAAAGCCAGTGACGATATCCAAAATATGAACACGGGGCGCGGCTACGACCAGGTGACAGCGCCCGAGGCGGGCGCGGCTTCAAATCCGGCCGGTGTGGGTGCTGATCTCAAACCCGAAGCCGAAGCTGGCGGCAAGGAAGAAGACCCGATGGCAGCTGTCATGCGCGCTTTGGAAGCTGACAAAAAGAAGTAGTCCTGAGCAATTTACCCGAGATGGCCCACCCGGGTTTGGCATGCAGATGGCTGCAGTGACCAGGCAGTTTTGTCCTGACTGAGGCAAAAATTAGTTTCAGTGCGCCGCTTGCACCCAACCAGCACCCCAGGCGCGCCTCATGGACAAGCTCGGTCTATGCCAATCCACGGGCGAACTTAAGCCCCTTAAGTTCAACACTTCCGGCACGCAAGTGGTTGATT
>CAIMHL010000369.1 GCA_903840825.1 uncultured beta proteobacterium | reverse complement strand
CATTCGCTGGTAACGCACCCAGATGTCGGCCTGGATGTACTCCATGATGTGACCGATGTGGAAATTTCCGTTGGCGTAGGGCAGGGCGGTGGTGACGAAGAGTTTGCGTGACATGAAGGCTTTATGCTTTTGGGGGATTGCTCTGATTTTAGTCACCCCATTGACTGCCCTTTTGTCAAGACCCAAATCAGATCTGCGGCGCAGGCGTCTGCGTTTCAGGGGCCGCACCTTCTGGCCAGCCAAAAAAGGCGTGAACCTCACTACTTTGAGTTTGGGCGTCCTGATAGCCCAGTGCCATCAGTTCCCTGGTGTAGTCGCTCTCAAACAGTAAATAACTGGCCAGTGCTGCGCCTTTGGCGTCTGCTGAGCTGGCTGAAATACCAATAGAGCCCAGCATCGTACGCACGGCCGGTGGTAAGGCCCCGACATGACGGGCCGCAATGTCATCCAGACGTTGCGAGGGGGCGATCACCAGCATTTTCAGTGGTTTGAGGGGGCTACTTGCCCGGGCTTGCTCAGGGATCAGCGACAAGGTCAGGTTGATCCGGCGCGCCCGCTCCACATCAACTGCCAGCGCATCCAAAAAGATATTGGACAGGGCATGGCCCGCAATTTGTGCCAATGAAGGTGGCCGGTTGGCTTGCGTGGGCACGGAGTCTTTGGGCGGCTCGGTCATCCGTCCGGCGCCGATTACCAGAATGCGTTCAGCCCCCAAATGGATAGCCGCAGCCACAGGGGCCGATTGACGCATGGAGCCATCGCCAAAGTACTCGGTGTTCCCCTCCAAGACCAGGGGTACCGCTGGGAAAATGAAGGGAATTGCGGAGGATGCCAGTAAATGGGCGTGCGTGATGCGGTCCCTGACCGAGCGCCGTTGGGATCGTTCCCAGGTTTTGAGTTGTTCACTCCCCTCAAAAAACGTGATGTGCTCGCTCGAACTGTAGCTGTAGGCGGTAACGGCCAAGGCTTGTAGATGCCCTTTCAAAATCAGGTCAGGCAAGCGTTCCAGCGGGACTATTCGGGCCAACAAGGCGTGCACAGGGCTATTGTCCAGCAGCGAGCGGGGTTTGACGCGCCGCCATTTCGCCAAAAGCCAGCCCATCGAGAGCAGCGACATCCAGGTGGCGCCGGTCCGGGCCACACCGAAAAAGTCGGAGCGGTAGACCTGGTCTGCGTGGAAGTTTTTCCAGATCACCACCACTTTGCGGATGGTGGCGTCAAAGTCATCAGCCCCACAAGCCAGTGCTGCTGCATTGATGGCTCCGGCCGAGGTGCCTGTGATGATGGGAAAGGGGTTGGCCTGCTCACTAGCGCCAGCGGCTTTTCTCATATCGGCAATCGCCTCCAGGACACCCACCTGGTAAGCGGCCCTTGCGCCACCGCCTGTGAGCAAGAGGCCCGTGGCGGGCACGGGGCTGGTGGGTGAAGCTGGGCTTACTGACATGAAATCATTATTAACCGCAAAAAAGTAGCGCATTGCAAAAAATTGCTTCAATGACAAGGAGCAGGGTAAACACTGATGCACCTGCCTGGGTAAGGTCTAAGCACTCTTGGCTAGACTATGCCCCAACAGGAGAAATAAATGGCAGTGACTGAACAGGCATTGATGGACGCACTCAAAAGCGTAGTGGACCCCAACACAGGGCGCGATTTTGTGTCCTCCAAATCAATTAAAAATCTCAGCATCTCGGGCGGCGATGTCGCCTTTGACGTCGAGTTGGGTTACCCAGCCAAGAGCCAGATTCCTGGTTTTCGCAAAGACCTGATCGCTGCCGCCAAGAGCGTGGCAGGTGTCGACAACGTGTCCGTTAACGTCAGTATGAAAATCGTGCCGCTTTCGGTGCAGCGCGGCGTGCAGTTGTTGCCCAAGGTGAAAAACATTGTGGCGGTGGCTTCGGGCAAGGGTGGCGTGGGCAAAAGCACCACGGCCGTCAATTTGGCCCTGGCCTTGGCCGCTGAAGGCGCTAGCGTTGGCTTGCTCGATGCTGATATTTATGGCCCCAGCGTGCCCATGATGATGGGCATCACTGGAAAGCCCGAGAGCGCTGACGGCCAAACCATGGAGCCGATGGAAAACTATGGCGTCCAGGTAATGTCGATTGGTTTTTTGGTAGCGCAAGACGAAGCCATGATCTGGCGCGGCCCCATGGCCACCCAGGCGCTGGAGCAGTTGCT
>CAIMHL010000368.1 GCA_903840825.1 uncultured beta proteobacterium | reverse complement strand
CGGCCTGGCCGGTACACAGGCCAATGGTCCAGTTGTGCATGGGGCACGCCACGTTAGAGCCAAACACCATGCCTTGGCTCAAAGGCCCGCCCTTGTGCGGGCAGCGGTCCAGCAGGGCAAACACCTCGTCTTGCGCGTTGCGAAACACCGCCACGTCCATTCCTTTAGCCCGCGCCACACAGCGCGCACCCAACACGGGAATGTCAGTCACCAAACAGATTTTTTTCCAGTCGCTCATTTTGATTCCTTGCTATTATTTTTGTAGCTACTTAAGCGCGGCCAACTTGGCTTTAGGCGCTTAATTTTTCAAACTGGCGCGTATCCACCTCTGCCTTGTCAAACTCAAACCACGGATCGGGCTCGCCGTCCAGGGCGAATTGCAGGCGCTCCCACAGCATTTTGCGGTGGGCGTGGTCGTCCAAAATACGGCGCTTGACGTAGTCCAAGCCCACCCGCGACACGTAATGCACGGTGCGCTCCAAGTACCAGCCCTCGGTGCGGTACAGCTCGCAAAAGGCGCCGGTGTACTCCAGCACTTCCTCAGCGGTTTTGAGCTTGGTAAAAAAGTGTGCCACCTCGGTTTTGATGCCGCCGTTGCCCGCGATGTACATCTCCCAGCCACTGTCCACGCCAATGATGCCCACGTCTTTGATGCCCGCCTCGGCGCAGTTGCGCGGGCAGCCGCTCACGGCAAACTTCACCTTGTGCGGGGCGTACATGCGCCACATGGCGCGCTCCAGGTCTTTGCCCATTTGGGTGGAATCTTGCGTGCCCATGCGGCACCACTCGCTGCCGACGCAGGTTTTGACCGTGCGCAGCGCCTTGGCATAGGCGTGCCCGCTGGGCATGCCGATGTCTTTCCACACATTCACCAAGTCTTCTTTTTTAACGCCCAGCAAGTCAATGCGCTGGCCGCCGGTGACCTTGACGGTAGGAATTTTGTATTTATCCACCACGTCGGCAATGCGGCGCAATTCGCTCGATGTGGTCTCGCCCGCCCACATGCGCGGGATGACCGAATAGGTGCCATCTTTTTGAATGTTGGCGTGGCTGCGCTCGTTGATAGCGCGGCTTTGTGGGTCGTCTTTGGCCTCTTTGGGCCAGCTGCTGATCAGGTAGTAATTGACCGCCGGGCGGCAGCTGGGGCAGCCGTTGGGCGTCTTCCAGCCCATGAAGCCAAACACGCTGCTGATGCTGAGCAGCTTGTTGGCCACAATCGCCTCGCGCACCGCCTGGTGCCCGTGGTCGGTGCAACTGCACATGGCTTTGGTTTTGGGCGTGGCCGAGTAGTCGCCCCCGGCGGTGAACATCAGCAGTTGCTCGACCAAGCCGGTACACGAGCCGCACGACGCGCTGGCCTTGGTGTGCTTGCGCACTTCGTCCAGCGTGAACAAGCCCTTGTCCTTGATGGCTTTGCAGATCGTGCCTTTGGTGACGCCGTTGCAGCCGCACACCTCGTCGGTGTCCGCCATCGCAGCGGCCTTGTTGTGGCCTTGATGGCCCACATCGCCAATGTTGGATTCGCCAAACATCAGCTTGTCGCGAATGTCCGCCACACTGCGGCCATCACGCAAGAGCTTGAAGTACCAGCTGCCGTCCACCGTGTCGCCATACAGGCAGGCGCCAATCAGCTTGTCGTCTTTGATCACCAGCTTTTTGTAAACGCCCGAAAACGGGTCGCTCATCACAATTTCTTCAGTGCCTTCGCCGCCCGTAAATTCACCGGCGCTGAACAAATCAATGCCGGTGACCTTGAGTTTGGTCGAGGTGAGCGAGCCCACGTAGCGGCCAATGCCAAACTCCGCCAGATGGTTGGCCGCCACTTTGGCCTGCTCAAACAAAGGCGCCACCAGCCCATAGGCAATGCCCCGGTGCGCCGCGCATTCGCCCACCGAGTAGATGCGTGCATCGGTCACGGTTTGCAGCGTGTCGGTCACCACAATGCCTTTGTCGCAGTGCAGGCGCATGGCCTCGGCCAATGCGGTGTTGGGGCGAATGCCCACCGCCATCACCACCAAATCAGCCGGTATCTCGCTGCCGTCTTTAAATTGCAGCGCCATCACCCGGCCCCCTTGGCCTGCAAACTTGTCGCCAATCAAGGCCTTGGTTTGCCCGCCCATGACAAAGTTCAGCCCCCGCGCCTCCAGTGACTTTTGCAGCAGTTTGCCCGCCACGCTGTCAAGCTGGCGGTCCATCAGCGTGGGCATGACGTGAATCACCGTGACGCGCATGCCACGCAGCATCAAGCCGTTGGCCGCCTCCAGCCCCAGCAGGCCCCCGCCAATGACCACTGCATTCTTGTACTGGGTGGCCGCGTCGATCATGGCCTGCGTGTCGGCAATGTCGCGGTAGGCAATCACGCCTTCGAGCGCCTTGCCTGGAATGGGCAAGATGAAGGGGTTGGAGCCGGTGGCCATCAGCAAGCGGTCGTAGCCTGTGCTGGTGGTTTCGCCAGCGGCGTTTTCAGCATGCACTACGCGCTTGACGCGGTCCACCTCGGTCACCTTCCATCCCGCGAAGAGTGTGATGTGGTGGTCTTTGTACCAGTCCCAAGAGTTGAGAATGATCTCGTCAAGGGTCTGCTCACCCGCCAACACCGGGGACAACAAAATGCGGTTGTAGTTGGGGTGGGGCTCGGCACCAAAGACGGTGATGTCGTACAGGTCAGGCGCTATTTTGAGCAGCTCTTCCAGCGTGCGAACCCCGGCCATGCCGTTGCCGATCATCACGAGTTTCAGTTTTGTTTTAGGGGCGACGCGCATGTCCATAAATTTCTTCTTTCTTTTATATAGTTGAGGACCGAGCAAAGTTCACTGCGTGTAACTCTTGGTCCGTCCCGCAAAGTCTCAAGCCACTTTTTCCACATGCGACTGGCGCGTGTACAAAAAGTCAATCACCGCCTTGCGGTACTGCAGGTACTCAGCGCTGTCCGCCAACTCCACCCGGTTGCGCGGGCGCGGCAAGTCCACGCTCAGCACCTCGCCAATGGTGGCGCTGGGGCCATTGG
>CAIMHL010000367.1 GCA_903840825.1 uncultured beta proteobacterium | reverse complement strand
GATTGAAGAGCTGAAGCAGCAGCTGGCCCTGCAAGCCGAAAACTGCAAAGCAATGGAGAAAGCAGTGATTTTGCATTTTTTGCGAGAGTCGCATAAGCGCGTGCAAAGCCAGCCGCCCGAGTGGTACGAGAAGTTGGCCGCATGAAGCTGGTGTGGAAAAGCCCGCGGCATCACTGGATCTGGGGGCTGTACATCGTGACCAAGCGGCGGCGCTATAAATTACTGGGGTGGTGAGATGAAGACAAGACTGATGGTAATTGAGGGTTGTGTAGTGACGGCCTACGAGGGAAAGACAGAGATGTCCCGCTGGTCAACGGGTGATGGCGCCTGGCCAGTAGATGCGCAGTACATCGATCAAATTGTGCCTATAGTCTATGACCAGGCGTGGATAGATCAGATGGCGGCGGCAGGGCGCAAGATGCCTGAGATGCTGCGGCAATGACGGTTTACAGGTCAGGCGCTTATGATGGCGTCGATACCTTTGGCATGCAGGGAAACCATGCTGAATATCACTTTTTAATACCTAGGTACATTGAGGCCCAAGACTTGGATGAGCTGAGTGTGTGGGGTCGGCCAATGCAGGAGCAGGGCAGACGGCTGGAGTTGCTTTGCCAGCCTGGCGATGAGCTTGAAAATTAATTTTAAATTTCTCGTAATTAATTTTTCGCAGGCGTACAGTACGGGTAGCAATAAAGGCGGAGAGACACACCCGTCACTAAAACAAGCGGCACATTTCAGGGGAAAGGTGACTTTGTTTTAGACCAAACGCATGGTGATTAGGTGAACGCAATGATGGTGCGGCCAATAATTGAGCCGGTAAACGCCTAGTTAGTAAGTAGTCGCCAGCCGTTTGGTGTTAAGCGACACAACGCAGGATTGGGGGAGCCCGATCGCACCAAGCCAACATACACCGCCAAGCCTCTCGCTGAAGCTCAAACTGGCGGTTTTTTTATGCCACGACTTTTATTACACGACACGGCCAAGAGCCAACTCATAAAAGATCGCGGGCACCAATAAGACGGTTTGGCACGAAAGTGCGCAGAACCTGGTGGGTTAGAGTCCCGCCGCCGTCACCCAATTCCAACCCGCTGGTTAACTCCACGCGGGTTTTTTTACGAGATATATCTGTGGAAATTACGGTTCTTAACTTCAGCCAGTTCATTGACAACAATGATGGTATCTTTACGACTGACTCAATCAGAGTCGCGCAAGGGCACAAGAAGCAGCACCGTAATATCGTCGCATTGATTCGCAAGCGCATGGCCGAGGCGGGTGAATGGGGTGTGCTGAACTTCAAGCAGACCCCTCACGTCAACGCTCAGAACGGCGAAGTGTATGACGTGTTCACCATGACCCAGGCCGGCTACCAGTTCCTGGTCGGCAAAATGAACGGGAAGCTGGCAACGGAGCATCAAATTGCTTTCATCAATGCCTTCGACGCAGCGCTGGCTCTAGCCAAGAACCAACGCGAGGGTCTACAGGCAAAGATCTTTAGCAAGCAGATTGAAAAAGCAGCCAGCGAAAAGCAGGGAAGCTTTCATGGCAGAGGGTTGTATCAGCGCAAACTGGAGAAGATGGCCATTGAACCGGCTCTGGTTGCATTGCTGAATATGGCTCAGCCGTCTCTATTGCTTAATTGATATGAGTGAAGAGAAGGCTGTCAAGCGGGTAATTGACTGGGAGGCTGTAGAGCACCAGTACCGCGCTGGCATTCGCTCACTTCTGTCTATTGGGCAAGAGTATGGCGTGTCAGACGCAGGAATCATCAAGCGCGCCAAGCGAGAT
>CAIMHL010000366.1 GCA_903840825.1 uncultured beta proteobacterium | reverse complement strand
GGAAGCCGCCAAGATAACCTCCGTCACTTTGGAGCGAACGGTGTAATCCTGGTAGGCAGGCAAAGCCACCGCCGCCAAAATTCCGATGATCGCCACCACAATCATCAGCTCAATCAGCGTAAAACCTCTTTGCAAAGCATGCTTCATAAATACCCCTGAAAAACAGTTAAGAATTATTTGACCCTTGTCACTATAAATCTTAATAAACTATTTTTAATGCTAATTAATAATAAATTTATTGAGTGTGTCTTTCAAAGCCGGGGCCTTGGCGCGTTTTGCACTTACTTGATGCACACCATGCGCACTGTCTTCAAATCGGTCAAGCCTTGCAGTACTTTTTCCATGCCATCCATCTTCAGCGTCACCATACCGCCTGCAACCGCTGCTGAAAAAATGTCGGTAACCCGGGCGCGTTGCTGGATCAGTTGTTTGATCTCGTCAGTGGCCACCAGCAGCTCGTGCAAGCCCATGCGGCCCTTGTACCCGGTGTGGTTGCACTGCGCACAGCCGGTGCGGTGGTAAAAGCGGATCTGACCTGCTTCGCCATAAGCCGCCTGCCACCGGGCAATTAATTGTTCAGCTTCGCCGGGCGCATCGAGTTTCCAGGCGGGTGTATTTCGCAGCTCGTCGCTGTATTCCGCGACAAAGCGGTTCAGTTCGTCAGCATCCGGGGTGTAGGCCACTTTGCAGGCGCACAGTTTTTTGGCCAGACGCTGGGCCAGGATGCCCAAGAGCGCATCGGCAAAGTTGAAAGGGTCCATGCCCATGTCCAACAAGCGGGTCACCGACTCTGGCGCCGAGTTGGTGTGCAGCGTTGAAAAAACCAGATGGCCGGTGAGCGATGCCTCCACCCCCAGGGCCACGGTTTCCTTGTCGCGCGACTCTCCCACCATGATGATGTCAGGGTCAGCCCGCAGAAAAGCACGCATGATGAGGGCAAAGTCAATGCTGGCTTTTCGGTTGATTTGTACTTGGCGCAAGCCTTTTTGCGTGATTTCAACCGGGTCTTCAACCGTCCAGATTTTCCGGTCTGGCGTATTCAGATGTTTGAGGATTGAGTGCATGGTGGTCGTTTTGCCCGAGCCGGTCGGGCCACAGACATAAAACAAACCATACGGTTTTTCAATCGTCTTGACCGTGCGCGCCATCGTGAGTGCGGACAGCCCAAGCTTGTCGAGCGCAATGGGCTCACCCGAGGGCAAAATACGCAGCACCACATCCTCCACCCCGCCCGCCGAGGGAATGGTGGCCACGCGCAGTTCAATATCAAGCGCGCCGTATTTTTTAAACTGGATTTTGCCGTCTTGGGGCTTGCGGCGCTCCGCGATGTCGAGGTCGCACATGATTTTGAGCCGGGTCACCATGGCCTGCCTGAACTGAGCAGGCACCTCGATAAAGGATTGCAGCGTGCCATCAATCCGAAGGCGAATCCCGGTCTTCTGCTTGCCGGGCATGGGCTCAATATGGATGTCGGAGGCCTTTTGGTAATACGCGTCAGCAATCACTTTGTTGACAAACTTCACCAACTCATTGTCCGCAGCGGCAGAGGCCAGTAGCGTTTCATCTCGCTCATGATTCTGAATACCGTCCAGATCTGCCAGCAGCTTGTCAATCGTGCCCCCGAGGGCCGCCACTCCGTAAAGCTGATCCAGTGTTTGCTGGAACTCGCGTTGGGTGGTGACGGCGTAGTTGAATTTCTGGATGCGGGCAAAGGCTTGCGGCACCATGCGAAGCCCCCGCACGGCTTCCGGGTCCAAGCATAAAACGCGCAGCCCACTGGGCGACTCGTAAAGGGGAATCCAGCCCTGGGCCTCGACAAATTCACGTTTAAGTTGCCCATGCAACACTTCCGAGTGGGCTAATGTTGAATTGAACCCCAAGTAGGGCGCACCAAAATAGGCGGAGAGGCAAGCCCCTAATTGCTCGGGCTTAAGTTCATAGTGCGCTGAGAGCACATGTTCAATGGATTGGCCAGTGTTCTTGGACTCCAGGACGCACAGGTCCAGTTCAACCAAGGTCAAGGTGCCCTGTGTGGCCAAGCCATCGTAAGGCGTCTTTTGTCGTGCTGGGGAGGGTAGAGTCATACTGCCTATTTTGCAGCTTAACCCCCATTATTTTGATAATTTAATAAAAAACAATATTGTTTATCAATAAATCCTTGATCAAGGAGAGTTTGGGTGGCGGGCGCAGCATGCGCCCCTCCCACTCCTGATACTACGCGGCGGTGTGAGCCCGCTTTTTAAGCATTTTGCCCATCAGGTAGACCCCCACTGCGCCCAGAACGCCCAGGCCGTAACCCAAGTAGGGCGTTTGGGGCAGCACGTCTTTGAGCGCCGGGTCTGTGTACGCCATCGTACCGGCAATCCAGCCCAACAACATACCGCCCACTGTAATAATGATAGGAAAGCGAGAT
>CAIMHL010000365.1 GCA_903840825.1 uncultured beta proteobacterium | reverse complement strand
TTCAAGACCCACGCCAAAGACCACCACGGCCGTCGCGGTCTGCTGCGTATGGTCAGCCGCCGCCGCAAACTGCTGGACTACCTGAGGTCCAAGGATGCACCCCGTTATGTTGCGCTGATCGCCAAACTCGGCCTGCGTAAGTAAGCACTGACAACTATCAAGAACGCCTGAGTTAGTTCACTAGCTCAGGCGTTTTTTACTTCGGAGAAGGCAATAACGGAGCGAAGCTGTGTCATTCCAGATGAATTCAGTGTGAATTTTCCTGGAATGGCATCGTGTTCTGTGAGGCTGAATCCGGGCTCGGGTGAGGTGGCCTGCACCTCCCAAACTGACCAGGAGATATGAATGAGCATTTTCAATAAAGTCACCAAGACCTTCCAATGGGGTCAAAACACCGTCACGATGGAAACCGGCGAAATCGCCCGCCAATCCACAGGCGCCGTCTTGTTGGATATGGACGGCACCGTGGTTTTGGCCACTGTTGTCGCCAAGACCGAAGGCAAAGCCGGTCAAGACTTCTTTCCTTTGACTGTTGATTACCTTGAGAAAACCTATGCTGCGGGCAAGATCCCCGGTAGCTTCTTCAAGCGCGAAGGCCGCCCCAGCGAGTTTGAAACGCTGACCAGCCGTCTGATCGACCGTCCTATTCGCCCCCTGTTCCCCGAAGGCTTCTTCAATGAAGTTCATGTGGTGGTGCACACCTTGTCGCTAAACCCAGAAGTAGACGCTGATATTGCCGCCCTGATTGCGGTCAGTGCGGCCCTGTCTGTCAGCGGCATTCCATTCAGCGGCCCGATCGGTGCCGCCCGCGTGGGTTATGTCAATGGTGAATACGTTTTGAACCCAGGCCAGACGGCACGCAAAGACTCCATCATGGATCTCGTGGTGGCTGGCACCGAAGAAGCTGTGTTGATGGTTGAGTCAGAAGCTCAGCAATTGTCTGAAGAAATCATGCTCGGCGCTGTGGTCTTTGGCCATGAGCAAGGCAACATTGCCATCAACGCGATTCACGACTTGGTTCGTGACGCCGGTAAGCCGATGTGGGACTGGAAAGCACCTGCCAAGAACGAGCCTTTGATCGCCAAAGTGGGCGCACTGGCCAATGAAAAACTGGCAGCTGCCTACCAAATCCGTAACAAGCAAGCGCGCACCCGTGCTTGCCGCGAAGCCTATTCCGTGGTGATGGCTGACTTGAAGTTGGACGGCGTTCCTTTTGACAGCGTGGCTGTTGAAGGTATGTTGTTTGATATCGAAGCCAAAATTGTCCGTAGCCAGATTTTGGCGGGTGAGCCCCGTATTGATGGCCGTGACACCCGCACTGTCCGCGCCATTGAAATTCGCAACAGCGTCTTGCCACGCACCCACGGTTCTGCCCTGTTCACACGCGGCGAAACTCAGGCTTTGGTGGTGACGACGCTTGGTACAGAGCGCGATGCACAGCGCATTGACGCCCTGGCTGGTGAATACGAAGACCGTTTCATGCTGCACTACAACATGCCTCCGTTCGCCAC
>CAIMHL010000364.1 GCA_903840825.1 uncultured beta proteobacterium | reverse complement strand
CTGGCGAAGAAGCTCTGGTGAGCCTGAACCAGGTGGGCACCTTCGCGAGCAAAGATGCCGCCACTGGCATCACCGTCACCGCTGCTGAGACTTTGAGTGGAACAGGTGCGGGCAACTACAAGATCACACAGCCCACGGTGAGCAACACCGCTGACATCAACCAAGCGGCAGCCCCCCCAATAATCACAGTAGTTTCTGATTCAGCTGTCGCTCCATCACTGGTCAGCAACACTCGACCAGTTAGCACGACCTTCGAGGTTTTGAGTAGGCAAGTTAGCGGCTCTGTTCTTGTCTCCTCGGAATCCTCAGATCCTTTGCCTTCTACAGGTTTTATCGACTTCAAGTCGATCAAGCCCACAACAACTGGCCTTGCTTCAGGTGTTTCATGCGTCGCAAACAGGCTAACGAGCCAGCCGTCTAACTTGGACATATCGGTCCCAGTTTTTCAATTCAACTGCACAGAGCAGCAGACTATTCCCAGTGCCAATACTGCTGTTTCACTGCGTTAAAAAGCAAATTTTTTGGCCGCGTCATCGTAAAAAGTCACCCAGGTGGGCCGGCAATTTGGCGCTGCTGGGTGAAATAAATTGAAATATTATGAAGCAGACACATTTTTTTAAATATATTGTAGAATTAACTATATTATTTGCGTTTTAAAACAAATAAACGCTCACCCCTGAAAGTAAACCATGAAAAGCCACGCCTCAATGAACCGCATCTACCGCCTTGTCTGGAACGCCTCTCTGGGCGTCATGGTGGCTGTTGCGGAAAACGCCAAAGGGCAAGGCAAGTCGGGCACCGGGCGTAAGCTGGTGGCAGCGGCTTTGTCTTTGGCAGGCGGTTTGTTCTTGGCACCCTTTGCGCTGGCCGGGCCGGTGGGCGGTGTGGTGAGTGCGGGTTCGGGCAGCATTGCCCAGGCGGGCACCACCACCACCATCAACCAAAGCAGCGCTAATCTTGCCATCAACTGGCAGGGTTTTAGCATTGGCGCTAACGAGGCGGTGCGCTTTAACCAGCCCAGTGCGTCTTCTGTTGCTTTAAACCGTGTGGTGGGTCAAAGCCCCAGCCAGATACTGGGCTCTTTGAGTGCCAATGGGCAGGTCTTTGTGCTCAACCCCAATGGCGTGTTGTTTGGCAAAGGCTCTCAGGTTGATGTGGGGGGCTTGGTGGCCTCTACATTGAGCCTGGCCGATGCAGACCTGATGGCGGGCAAGTTCATGTTCACCAGCCCTGCCAACATCCCGGCAGGCTCGGTGGTCAACCAAGGCACATTAACGGCAGCTCAGGGCGGCTACATTGCCCTGCTGGCACCCGAGGTGCGCAACGAAGGCGTCATCAGCGCCACACTGGGTACCGCGGTGCTGGCAGCAGGCAATAAAGTTACCTTAAACCTCAACAGCAACTCCCTGCTCAGCTTCAGCCTGGATGAAGGCGCATTAACCGCACTGGCCGACAACAAGCAACTCATCAAGGCCGATGGGGGCCAGGTGTTTATGTCGGCCAAAGCAGCCAATACCCTGAGCACAGCGGTGGTCAACAACACCGGCGTCATTGAAGCGCGCACGCTGCAAAACGTGGCGGGCAAGATACTGCTGATAGGCGACATGGGTGTGGGCACCGTCAACGTAGGCGGCACGCTGGATGCGAGTGCACCCAATGGCGGTGATGGAGGGTTTATAGAGACCAGTGCGGCGCATGTGAAGATTGCTGAGGGGTCGCACATCACCACTGCGGCAACAGCGGGTAAGTCGGGGGAGTGGTTGATTGATCCGGTGGATTTCACTGTGGCCGCATCCGGCGGGGATGTTACCGGTATAAATTTGAGCACTTATTTAAACTCAAACAACATCACTATCCAAACTGCAACAACGGGCACAAACAACATCACATCAAACCTTTTTGGAACCTCGGGCACAAATGGCGACATATTTATCAACGATTCTGTGACTTGGAACAGTGCGAAGACTCTAACCCTCAACGCATGGCGAAACATTAATATTAATTCACCAATTACCTCAAGCAATGCAG
>CAIMHL010000363.1 GCA_903840825.1 uncultured beta proteobacterium | reverse complement strand
GTCGTGCAAGCCTAGGGCAATCAGGGCGTTCAGGTGGTAGCGCTCTTCATCGGTGCAATGAATGGTGTCCCGCAGGCCCTCGGGGTCCCACACGTCATCGTCGTCAAACGTGATGTTGTAGTCGCCCATCAGCACCAGCTTCGGGTGAGCCACCAATTCAGCCCGCACCCAGTCACGCAGGCCTTGGAGCCAGCTCATTTTGTACTCGAACTTGTCGCTGCCGGGCTCTTGCCCGTTGGGAAAGTAAGCACCAATCACGCGCAGGTCGCCCACATCGGCGCTGATCACCCGCGCCATGTCGTCGCTAAATCCGGGGATGTTGCGCACCACGTTGGTGGCGGGGGTACGCGACAAAATGGCTACGCCGTTGTAGGTTTTTTGGCCAAAGCCGTGCGAGAAGTAGCCGGCCTGCGTAAACGCCTCGGTGGGAAACTTGTCGTCCGTCATCTTGAGTTCTTGCAGCACCAAGACATCAACTGGGTTGGCGCTTAGCCAGTCCAGCACTTGGGGTAGTCGAACGGTGAGGGAATTGACATTCCAGGTAGCGAGTTTCATGGGTAGTATTACACTTTATTGGCCTCTAGAGCCCTATTGGCATGCTAGAGAAGCTATTTAATTTATAGCGGTATCAGGTCAAGCGGTTGCGGTAGTTCACAAAAGAGAAGCCCAGACCCGTGGTCGACACCAAGCGTTCACGCGCCGTTTCGATCCATTCCGGCCCAAAGGTCGGTGCAAACGCGTCGCCCTCAAAGTCGGCCTCTATTTCGGTGACGATGGCGGTAGTGGCCAGCGGTAAGGCCTGGGCATAGATTTCTGCCCCGCCAATCACCCAGGCGTCGCTCTCGGGCGGGCACATGTTGCAGGCTTCCTGCAAAGAGTGGGCCGTTAGTGCGCCCAGGGCGTGCCAGTCGGGCTGGCGTGTGACGACAACATTAAGGCGACCGGGCAGCGGGCGAAATTTGGGCGGTAGCGAATCCCAGGTTTTGCGCCCCATGATGACCGGACAGCCCAAAGTGGTGCGCTTGAAATGCGCCATGTCTTCGGGCAGGTGCCAGGGCAGGGCGTTATTAATGCCGATCACGCCGTTCGCAGCGCGGGCAAAGATGAGGTGTAACTTCATTTAAACCGCGACCGGGGCTTTGATGGCTGGGTGGCATTCGTAGCCCAGCACTTCAAAGTCTTCAAATTCATAGTCAAAAATCGATGCGGGCCGGCGCTTGATGTTGAGCGTAGGGTAAGCGTAGGGCGCGCGGCTGAGCTGTAGCGCCACTTGTTCGGCGTGGTTGGCGTAAATGTGGCAATCGCCCCCGGTCCAGATAAAGTCGCCCACGTCCAGGTCACACTGCTGGGCCACCATGTGGGTGAGCAGGGCGTAGCTGGCAATGTTGAAGGGCACGCCCAGAAAAATATCGGCGCTGCGCTGGTACAGCTGGCAGCTCAGTCTAGCTTTCTCGCCCGGCTGGGTAGCAGGGGCCACGTAAAACTGGAAGAAGGCGTGGCAGGGCATCAAGGCCATTTTGTCCAGGTCTGCCACATTCCAGGCGCTGACAATAATGCGGCGCGAATCCGGGTTGTTTTTCAGGGTCTTGATGACCTCGGCAATTTGGTCAATATGACCGCCATCGGGCTTGGGCCAGCTGCGCCATTGCACGCCATAGACCGGGCCTAAATCGCCGTCCGGGCGTGCCCACTCGTCCCAAATGCTGACGCCGCGCTCTTTTAACCAGTTGTTATCGCTGGAGCCGGTCAAAAACCACAAGAGCTCCTGAATGATGGAGCGCAGGTGCACTTTTTTGCTGGTTACCAGCGGAAAGCCCTCGTTCAAGTCAAACCGCATCTGGTGGCCAAACACGCTTTTGGTGCCGGTGCCGGTGCGGTCTGCCTTGAAGACGCCATGGGTGTCCACATGGCGCATGAAGTCTTCGTATTGGGAGCGAATGGGGTGGGGCATAGGGGCTTGCGTCATCAGGAAATTTTAAAGGCGAACCACGCGCCCAGGATTTAGTAAATTTTGCGGGTCCAAGGCCATTTTGATGGCGCGCATCATGCCAAGCGCCACCGGGGATTTGTGCTTTTCGAGTTTGTCCACCTTCAAGCTGCCCACGCCGTGTTCGGCAGAAATGGAGCCGTTGAAAGCCTGCACCGAGTCAAAAACCAGGGTGTTGACCTGCTCTTCGTGCTGCTGCAAAAACGCGGCCGCGTCCATGTTGAGGGGGGCTTGCACGTTGTAATGCAGGTTGCCATCGCCCAAATGGCCAAAGTTGACCAGCCGCACACCTGGAATTTCTTGGGCCAGCAGCGCATCGGTGACGCGCACAAACTCGGGGATGCGCGAGACCGCAATGGAGATGTCGTGCTTGATGTTGAGCCCTTCAAGCGCCTGCGCTAGGGGAATGCTTTCGCGAATTTGCCACAACTGGCTAGCCTGTGTCAGGTTTTCGGCGACTACCGCATCCAGCACGCAGCCCTCAAGGAGCGCTACTTCAAGCAAGCGCTCAAACAAATCGCGTGCATGGGCTTCGGACTCGTGGTCGGAGTTTTCCAGCAGCACGCAAAAAGGCCCCGCATCCATCAGCGGCACGCGCAGGCCCGGGAAATGTTGGGCTACCAATCCGAGCGCAAACTGGCCCATCACTTCAAAACCGGTCAGCCCCGCGCCTAAATGCCGGTGCGCCAGACCCAGGAGGCGCACGGCATCTTCCATTGACGGCACGCAAGCCCAGGCTGTTAATTGCGCCGCAGGCAGGGGGGTGAGCTTGAGTGTGGCCGCCGTAATAATGCCCAGTGTGCCCTCGGAGCCAATCATCAGGTGGCGCAGGTCGTAGCCCGTGTTGTCTTTGCGCAGGCCTGATAAGCCATGCCAGACCTCGCCTTGGGCCGTGACCACTTCAAGCCCCAAACACAGGTCGCGCGTGTTGCCATAGCGCACCACCTGCGTGCCGCCCGCGTTGGTACCCAAGTTGCCGCCCAGGGTGCAAGTGCCTTCAGCGGCCAGACTTAAGGGAAACAAGAAATTCAGGGCTTGCGCGTGTTCTTGCAAATTTTGCAAAATGCAGCCCGCCTCTACGGTGACGGTCAGGTTGTCGGCATCTAAGTTGCGCACGGCGTTCATGCGCTGCAGGCTCAGCACAATTTGGTGGCCTGAGGTATCGGGCGTGGAGCCCACCACCAGGCCGGTGTTGCCGCCTTGAGGCACCAGGCTCAGGCCGCATTGGGGGTGCAGCTGCAAATAAGACGCGCAGGCTTTCACCACTTGGGCCACTTGCTCTGTATTGGCAGGGCGCACCACCGCCAGTGCTTTGCCGTGGGAGCGCTTGCGCCAATCTTGCTCCCAGGCGCTTAGATCGCCTTGGGTTATCACATGAGGCGCACCTACGATACCTGTGAGCTGAGTCAGCAAGGTCTGCATGGGCTTTTAGCTTTCCTTGACCACCGAATTAAGCCGCAGGCGAACGTGCAGGGCGCAGGCCACAAACAAGCTCAGGCACAACAAAACTTCCACCATGGCGTAGTAGTTACTCGGCACTTTGTCGCTGTATGCGCGCACCGCGCCTTCGGTGAAGTAAAGCCACACCATCAAACTCACCCAGCGGTAGGTGTACATGCGGTTTTTCAACAATCCCGCTAGCGGAAAGCACAAAGGGATCACTTTAAGTGCCAGCAAGGAACCACCGGGACGGATGGGGGCCAGCACCAACTCCCAGGCCAAGCCCAAAATGATCAGCCCCAGCAAACTGCCAACGGCCAAAAAACGGGTTGTGGCGACCAAGTGAGAAGAATTTTGGGGAGATTTCATTGCGGTGTTCATTGGGATGGCATCATAGCGGCCATGCGATTGTCATCCCCCCGTCTGTTTAATTTAACCCAGCGTCTTGAAGCCTTATTCCAAAGCGTTTCCCATTTCCCTTGGGCGAGCGCGCTCCATACCATGCGCGAGCGCTTCAGGGAAGACCGCTTGGGCCTCACCGCCAGCAGCCTGACCTTCACCACCACCATTGCCTTGGTGCCCTTGGTCACGGTGGCTTTGGCTGTATTTACGGCATTTCCAATGTTTGCCAAGTTTCAGGACGTGCTGCAAAAGTGGCTGATCGAGAGTCTGATTCCTGACAACATTGCCCGCCAGGTGTTGGGTTACCTGACCCAGTTTGCGGGTAAGGCCAGCAAACTTGGGTTTGCCGGGGTGGCTATTCTTCTGGGAACGGCCTTGGCCTTGATGTTCACCATTGACCGCACCCTGAACGCTATCTGGCGCGTGCGCAAGCACCGGCCTCTGGGCCAGCGGGTGCTGGTCTACTGGGCCGCCATGACACTGGGGCCTCTGGTCTTGGGCATGAGTTTGACGTTCACGTCTTATGCCATTTCAGCCTCCAAAGGGGTGGTGGGGGTCATGCCAGGAGGGGTGCAGTTGCTGTTGGACAGCATTCAGTTTTTACTGATGGCGGGTGGCATGGCCGCTATTTACCACTACGTGCCCAACACGCAGGTCAAGTGGTCGCACGCGGGAGTAGGCGGGCTTTTTGTATCAGCCGGTTTTGAGGTGGCCAAAAAAATTCTGGCTTTGTACCTAAGTAAAGTGCCCACCTATTCAGTGGTTTACGGTGCCTTTGCCACACTGCCTATTCTGCTGATCTGGATTTACGTGGCTTGGGTGATTGTCTTGCTTGGGGCCGTCATCACCGCTTATTTACCCAGTTTGCTGAGTGGCATTGAGCGGCGGCAGCGTTCACATGGCTTTCAATTCCAGTTGGCGCTGGAGGTTTTGCAATGGCTGGAGCGCAGGCGTGCGGTTGAAACTCACGGTCTGACCATGGCGGTGCTGACAGAAAATCTGCGGGTGGATGCCTTGCAACTCGAACCTGTTTTGGAAACCTTGCGTGAGCTGG
>CAIMHL010000362.1 GCA_903840825.1 uncultured beta proteobacterium | reverse complement strand
CGCAAGTTGGCGCGCAGGCGCCCGCCGTCGAACAAAGGCAATCGCAGCGCTGGGCCAACGCCCCACTGGCTGCTGCCGGCGTCCAGTAATTTGTCCAGCCCAATGCTGGAAAACCCAGCAAAGGCGACCAAATTAACGCTGGGATAAAACTGGGCGCGGGCGCTGCCCATGTCTTGTGTAGCGGCCTCCACACGCCAGCGTGCGGCGGCAATATCAGCCCGACGGCCCAACAAATCGAAGGGCAAAACGGATACTGACGCTATGCTTAAAGGAGCTGCTTCAGCATAATCAACGGAGCCTAGAGGCCTATTTGGCTTTGAAACCAGTGCTTCCAAGGCGTGGCGGGCAAGCGCGCTTTGCTCTTGTAACAGCACCAACTGCAGGCGCGCCTCGGGCAGCGCGGCTTCAAAGGGACGCAGGTCAGACTGGGTGTCCAGGCCAGCGCTTACCCGGCTCTGCATCAGGCTCAATGCTTGGCTGCGTTGGGCCAGCACGCGCTCGGCCAGGGCTATTTGCGCATGGAGTCGTGCGCCTTGAAAGTAAGTGCGCGCGACTTGGCTGGCCAGCACGGTGCGGGCGGCCTGCGCGTCGGCTTGGGCAGCGCGGGCCAAGCCGATGGAGGCGTCCAGAGCAGCGCGGTTTTTACCAAAAAAGTCCAGCTCATAACTACCGGTGAACTGGGCGGTGCCGGTGGCATACACAGACCCGGCCAGGGGTTTGGGCACCACGCCGTTGGCGGTGAACAATTGCTGCGTGGCCTCAAAACCAACGCCCAGCTGAGGGCGGCGAGCGGCGAGGCTTAGCTCAAAACCGGCTTGCGCCCGGGCGATCCGGGCCTGCGCAACCTTGAGGCTGGGGTTACTGGCGAGGGCCTCTTCGATGAATGTATTGAGTTGTGCGTCGCCCAAGGCGGTCCACCAGTTTGCCTCGATCGGGGCTTGGTGTGTGGCTTGGGGAGACAGACCCAGAGATGGCCCATCCCGCAGGGTGGCAGGCGCACTGCCTTCAGGCAGGTTGGCGCAGGCACTCAGAACCAGTACCGTGCTGCACAAGAAGGTTACGGGGATTAGTCGGTGGCGAAGGTGGGCCGTCAAGCGCTTAAGCCTCATGCGGGCCTCCGGTTAAAATGGGGGGAACGCTGGATGCTTGCGCGTTGTTAAAAATGCGGCGTAAAAAACCCATGAGCGTGTCAAACTCTTCCACGCTAAAGCCCGCCAAATGGGTGTTTTGAACCTGCGACAGCACAGCGGGAATACCCGCTGCCGCTTGCCGACCGGCGTCGGTCAGCTCGATATTGACCACCCGCCGATCAGACAGCGAACGCACGCGTTGGCACAAGCCTTTAGCCTCCAGTCGGTCCAGCAGACGGGTCATGGCACCGGCATCGACCTGACTCTCGCAGGCCAGCTCGGCCACCGTGGAGGCCTTGCCAGTAGACAGCTTGTACAAGGGCAGCCATTGCGCATTGGTCAGCCCAATAGGTTCGAGTTGTCGCTCGACCTCGCTCGACACCATGGTCAAAATACGCCGCATCAGGTAGCCCATGCTTTCCTCGGGCAGGTAGCGGTCGGCTTCATAAAAGGCGATGGCGGGTGGAGCCAGCGTCGGGGCAGAGGGCGCAGCAGGCGCTTGGGTTGGTTGTTTCATTTAGGTCATTCTAATATTGTTTGCTTAGGCAATTAATGCTTGGGCTTTGTTTGGCCCGTCAATGACTACAAGGGTTTTTGGCTACACTCAAGCGCTATGACTGACACCGCCCCTGCCAAAGCCTCCCCCCGATCCCTGTCTGGCTTGCTGCCATTTTTGCGACCTTACAAAGGTCGGATTGGACTGGCGCTGCTCTTTTT
>CAIMHL010000361.1 GCA_903840825.1 uncultured beta proteobacterium | reverse complement strand
TGCTCATGGGCAAACGTCCCGCGGGCATGGCCATACGTGCCTTGGCGTGGCTGGGGGCCGAGCGGGCCCCTTCGGCGCTTAAAATCCTGCATTCCAAGCTGTCCTCGGCTGAATGGGAGGCCATGCGCGCTGCTCGCGCTGCGAGGCCAGGTTGGAGGGCACGTGCCGTCAGTGAGGTGGTTTGAGTCGTGGTCCGTCCTCAGGTAAGCGCCTCTTACTTTGTTGCATGAAGCTGATTCATATTAAAAATATATAGACTATTTGAAAAAATGGTGCAAAATAGTCGTTTATTAGTTCTATGGTGAGGATTTTATGTTGCTTGACTTCAGAGTCAAAAACTTTCGTTCCTTGCGCGATGAGCAGACCCTGAGTCTTGTTGCAGCCAAGGACAAGTCGCTGCACGAGCTCAACACAATGCCATCGGGCATTAAGGCTGCGCCGACACTCCTTCGCAGCGTGGCTATCTATGGGCCAAATGCGGGTGGCAAAACCAACCTTATCAAGGCGTTGCAGTACATGCGCGCCGTAGTGGCCGAGTCGGCTTCAGTGATGCAGCCGGGTCAGACCTTTAGCGTTCAGCCTTTTCGATTTGAGGCCGCATCGGTTGCCCAGCCAATAGAGTTTGACGTTTCTTTTGTTCTTGATGGTGTCCGCCACCAGTATGGCTTTGAGCTCACAGCGCAGCGGATCACCCGGGAATATCTGCTTGTCTACAAAGCTTTTAAGCCCCAGCAATGGTTTGAGCGTCATTACGATGAGGCAAGTGGCAAGGACGTCTACGATTTTGGTACCGGCCTAAAGGGGCCAAAGTCTGTTTGGGAGGGCGCGACGCGTCCCAACGCACTGTTCCTGTCCATGGCGGTTCAGCTCAACAGTGAGCAATTGCAGCCGGTGTTTGCTTGGTTTGTGAACCAACTGGCCATCTTCAATGAAATCACCCCCCTGGGCCAGCATTTCTCGGTTGAGATGCTGCGCAAGCCTGATGGTAAACGCGCAATCTGCGACTTTTTGACTTCCGCCGATATCAGCATTTCTGACATCGAGGTTGTTACCCGCAAGGTGCAGGGCCAATCCGTTCATTTTGATATGGCGGCAGGTAAAACAGAGGTTCGCAACGAAGAGCAAGAAGTTAACGAGTTGCTGTTTCATCACGTCACCGACCAAGGCAAGGCCGTGTTCAGCTTGGGGGATGAATCAATGGGAACCCGCAATCTGCTTTTCCTGACAGGGCCAGTGCTGGACATTCTGGACAAGGGAATGGTGTTGGTGGTCGATGAGTTGGACAGCAGCTTGCATCCGCTGTTGGTGCGCCGACTGGTGGAGCTTTTTCAGAACCCTACGGTTAATAAAAAGGGAGCGCAGTTAATTTTCACAACCCATGACACCTCGTTGTTAGATCCGGAATTGTTCCGGCGCGATCAAATTTGGTTTGTTGAAAAAGACCGAGACCAGGCTTCAAAGCTTTACCCGTTGTCAGATTTCAGTCCTCGCAAAAATGAGGCGCTTGAACGCGGGTACTTGATGGGACGTTACGGCGCACTTCCGTTTCTCGGTGATTGGGGCGGTTGAGATCCATGGCCCGCGACAACTCACCCAAAATCCGACAGCGCGCTCAGCTGGAGCGTAAACAGACTCAGCGCGCCAGCTACGACCGCGTTTTGATCGTGTCCGAGGGTAGTAAGACTGAACCGCTTTATTTCAAGGAAATTAAGAACGCGCACAGATTACAAACGGCAAACGTTGAAGTTCATCCCAGCGCCCTCGGAACTGAGCCCATCCAGGTGGTGCGATATGCAAAGCAGCTGTTTGAGGCAGGGGATCCACATAAGCGCGTTCGCGCCAGAGCCTTTGAGAAGGTTTTTGCGATTTTTGACCGTGATGACCACAAGTCATATTTTGATGCGCTCAAGCTTGCCGGGTCGCTTGATGGAAAGCTTCGCAACGATGCCAAACAGCCTGTTGAATTCAAGGCCATCGCGTCCGTGCCTTGTTTTGAGCTGTGGCTGTTGCTGCACTATGAGGACATAAGGCATCCGCTTCACCGCGACGAGGTTCTAACGCGCCCCAAACAGCACATTGCGGGCTATGACAAGGGCGCTGGCGGTAGTTTTGCCACGACCAAGGCCAACCTAGACATTGCCAGCCAGCGTGCACGGAATTTGGCTGCGCTTAGCACCGCGTTCGATGACAGCGAGCCATCCACAGATATTGTTGAGCTTGTCGCATTGCTTATTGAGTTTGGCAACTAGCTGGGTTGGTGGCGGTGCTCAACATGTGGACGCCGGTTCAATTGTGAATTACGGATTTGAACCGCCGTCCGCAACCTCAGCCAGCGGATTGATGCCGAAAAGGAAAACTCACTTAATCGTTTATTGACAAAAAGCGGGGTAGGGTGCCCATATTACATATGGTGAGTTAAGAATTGTCAAAAGCATGGTCAGATGCCCGCTGCGTTACTCAGGCGTTGTATCAACGGGTTTGAACCCGCGTCCGTAGTCCAC
>CAIMHL010000360.1 GCA_903840825.1 uncultured beta proteobacterium | reverse complement strand
CGGCGTGGTCTACACCGAAGCGCTGGGCGCAGCGGCCTACATAGGCCGCGCCCGCGTGGTCCCCCTGCGCAATATGGGTGCTGCCCTAAGCGCCATGGCGGCTTTTCAGCTTCTGCAAGGCATCGAGACGCTGGCCCTGCGCATGGACCGCATTTGCGACAACGCGCTTAAAGTGGCCCAATTCCTGCAAACACACGCCAAAGTGAGCTGGGTCAACTACGCCGGCTTGAGCGATCACGCCGACCACGCCCTGGCCCAAAAATACATGGGCGGTCGCGCCTCGGGCATTATCAGTTTTGGCCTCAAAGCCGATGACAGCTTGGAGGCCGGTGCCCGCTTCCAGGATGCCCTCAACTTATTTACCCGACTCGTCAACATTGGAGATGCGAAATCACTGGCCTGCCACCCGGCTTCTACCACCCACCGCCAGCTCAACCCGGCAGAGTTGGCTAAGGCTGGCGTCAAGCCCGACATGGTGCGCTTATCCTTGGGCATTGAGCATATTGATGACCTGCTGGAAGACCTCACCCAGGCACTCAATGCTGTTTAAAGCCCCTGATTGAGACCATGACGCTTTTGGCCTTGCGTAAACGCAAGGCCCCCTAAGAGGCCCCTTCACAGGGGCTTTTTTTTGCCTTAAATTGATGCTTAAAGTGGGGGCACACCAGCACCTGACTTTCATTTAGGGAGAGACCGAATGAATGTATTCGCAAGATACCAAGAGCGCTTCAAAGCCGCTCAGGATGAGGAGATGACGATCCAGGACTACCTGGCACTCTGCAAGCGCGACCCTTATGCCTACGCCAGCGTCGCCGAACGAATGCTGATGGCCATTGGCGAAGCCGAGTTGGTTGACACCCGCACCGACCAGCGGCTTTCACGCCTGTTTGCCAACAAAATGCTCAGGCGCTATCCGGCTTTCAAAGACCTCTACGGCATGGAGGAAGTCATTGAGCAAATCGTCTCTTACTTTCGCCACGCCGCACAAGGATTGGAGGAAAAGAAACAAATTCTCTACTTGTTGGGGCCGGTGGGCGGCGGCAAGTCCTCGCTGGCCGAAAAGCTGAAATACCTGATTGAGTCGGTGCCCATTTATGCAGTCAAAGGCTCGCCCGTGCATGAATCACCCTTGGGCTTATTCAACCCTGCAGAAGACGCGCAATTGCTGGAAGAAGACTACGGCATCCCTAGGCGTTACCTGGGCACCATCATGAGCCCTTGGGCGGTCAAGCGCCTGAAAGAGTTTGGCGGCGACATCACCCAGTTCAAAGTTGTCAAAATTCACCCCTCTGTGCTTTCGCAAATTGCGGTCTCCAAAACCGAACCGGGTGATGAAAACAACCAGGACATTTCATCGCTGGTGGGCAAGATCGACATCCGCAAACTAGAGACCTTCTCCCAAAGTGACCCGGATGCCTACTCCTACTCCGGCGGGCTTTGCCTGGCCAACCGAGGCGTGCTGGAGTTTGTAGAAATGTTCAAGGCGCCCATCAAGGTGTTGCACCCACTGCTGACCGCCACGCAAGAGGGCAATTACAAAGGCACCGAGGGCTTTGGCGCTATTCCCTTTGACGGCATGGTGCTGGCCCACAGCAACGAGGCCGAGTGGTTGACCTTCAGAAACAACCGCAACAACGAGGCCTTTTTAGACCGCATCTATATTGTCAAAGTCCCCTACTCGTTACGGGTCTCGGACGAGATTCATATTTACGAAAAGCTGCTGGTCAACTCTTCATTGTCCGAGGCTCCCTGTGCGCCTGACACGCTCAAGATGCTGGCCCAGTTTTCGGTACTTTCGCGCTTGAAAGAGCCAGAAAACTCGAGTATTTTTTCAAAGATGCGGGTCTACGATGGTGAGAACCTGAAGGACACCGACCCCAAGGCCAAGAGCTATCAAGAGTACCGTGATTTTGCCGGTGTTGATGAAGGCATGACGGGCTTGTCCACCCGGTTTGCGTTCAAAATATTGTCCCGTGTTTTCAATTTCGACCACCGTGAAGTCGCGGCCAATCCGGTGCACCTGATGTATGTGCTGGAGCAGCAAATTGAGCAAGAGCAGTTTCCCGCCGAGGTGGCCGAACGCTACATGCGCTACCTCAAAGAATACCTGTCGCCACGGTATGCAGAATTTATTGGCAAGGAAATACAAACCGCCTACCTGGAAAGCTACTCTGAGTATGGACAAAATATATTTGACCGCTACGTGACCTATGCCGACTTCTGGATTCAGGATCAGGAGTACCGCGACACCAACACCGGTGAAATTCTGGACAGGGGCGCGCTCAACGCCGAGCTTGAAAAAATTGAAAAACCCGCAGGCATTGCCAACCCGAAAGACTTCCGCAATGAAGTGGTCAATTTTGTATTGCGCGCCAGAGCCAAACACGACGGACAAAACCCAGCCTGGACGTCCTATGAAAAACTACGGGTTGTCATTGAGAAAAAAATGTTCTCCAACACCGAAGAGTTGCTGCCCGTGATTTCATTCAATGCCAAAGCCAGCGGCGATGAGCAGAAAAAGCACAAGGATTTTGTCAACCGCATGACCCAAAAAGGCTACACCGAGAAGCAGGTCCGCCTGCTCTGCGAATGGTATTTAAGGGTTCGCAAATCATCCTGAGCCTGCCATGACTGTTCGCATCATTGACCGTCGTTTTGACAGCAAGCACAAGAGCTCGGTCAACCGCGGCCGTTTCATTGAGCGCTTCAAGGGGCAAATCAAAAAGGCGGTGGCCGATGCGGTCAACAAGCGCGGCATCCGGAATATTGATAACGGGGAAAAAATCGGTATCTCGGGGCGAGACATCGCCGAGCCCCATTTTGAGCACGGGCAAGGCGGCGTGTGGGAAACCGTCCGCCCCGGCAACGACCGTTTCAACTCAGGCGATCAGGTCGACCGACCCACTGGCGGCGGGAGTGGCACAGGTGCGGGCCAGGCCAGTCGCGACGGTGAGGGCCTGGACGAATTTTTGTTCACCTTGACCAAAGATGAATTTCTTGATATTTTTTTTGACGAACTCGCCCTGCCAAATTTGGTAAAGCAGCATCTCGCCCGGGTTGAACAATCACGCCGGGTGCGTGCCGGCTACACCCAAAGTGGGGTGCCCAGCAACATCAACCTGACGCGCACCATGCGGGGCGCTGCAGGGCGGCGCATTGCCGTTGGCAGCCCTTACGCCGCCAAGCTGCGTGCCTTACTGGCAGAGCTTGAGGAGCTTAAAAACAAACTCTCTGATGACGACCCTCAACTGGCGCAACTGCGCCGCGAGATCGCGCACTGGCGTGCGAAGGTCGCACAAGTTCCGTTCATTGACACCTTTGACTTGCGCTACAGCAACCGCATCAGGGTGCCGCGCCCCAGCACACAAGCCGTGATGTTTTGCCTGCTGGATGTATCTGGCTCAATGGATGAGGGGCGAAAAAACATAGCCAAACGCTTTTTCATGTTGCTCTATTTGTTTTTGACACGCAATTACGAGCGCATAGATGTCGTGTTCATTCGCCACCACACCGTGGCCACCGAAGTGGATGAAGATGAGTTTTTTACCTCGCGTGAAACCGGGGGCACGGTGGTTTCGAGCGCCTTGGAGTTGATGCATGACATCATCAAGGCGCGCTACCCAAGCAGTCAGTGGAATATTTACGGCGCGCAGGCCTCAGACGGTGACAACTGGAATGACGACTCGCCCCGCTGCCGCGACTTGTTGGCCCAGTCACTGCTTCCTCTGACGCAGTACTTTGCCTACATCGAAATTACCGACGCACCGCCACAAAACCTGTGGCACGAATATGCCGCTCTGGAGGCCACGATGGCTGACCGCTTTGCCATGCGCCGCATCGCTACCGTGGCCGATATTTATCCAGTGTTTCGTGACCTTTTCAAAAGACAAGTTTAGGCAGCCGATGAAACCGCCCAACACGCCCACTAAGCCCGCGCTGCCCACCGGCTCCGAGTGGACCTTTGCGTCACTGGAGCAGTACGACAAAGCCATTGGCGAGGTTGCTGCTGCCTATAGACTTGAGGGCTACCCGCATGTGCTGGAGGTCATCAGCGCCGAGCAAATGATGGACGCCTATGCCTCCATCGGCATGCCGGTGTATTACAACCACTGGTCGTTCGGCAAACATTTTTTAGCCACAGAAAACCGCTACAAGCGGGGTCAGATGGGATTGGCCTACGAGATTGTCATCAACTCCAATCCTTGCATTGCTTACCTCATGGAAGAAAACACCTTGCCCATGCAGGCGCTGGTGATTGCACATGCGGCGTACGGCCACAACTCTTTTTTCAAAGGCAACCACTTGTTCAAGCAGTGGACCAGTGCCGATGCAATTATTGACTACCTGGTTTTTTCAAAAAAGTTTATCGCTCGCTGCGAAGAACAGCACGGGCTTGCGGCGGTGGAGCACTTGCTGGATGCCTGCCACGCCTTGATGAATGTCGGGGTAGACCGCTTCAAACGGTCGCCCCGTTTATCACTTGAAAAAGAACACCTGCGGCAAAAAGAGCGCAGTGACTACCTGCAAGCCCAGGTTAACGACCTGTGGCGCACGCTCCCCCCTCTCATGGCGAAAGACGCCACTGAAACAGAAAAACGCTTTCCCGCTGAGCCTGAAGAAAATCTGCTTTACTTCATTGAAAAAAATGCCCCGCTCCTTGAGCCCTGGCAAAGAGAGGTCATTCGCATCGTCCGAAAAATTGGACAGTATTTTTACCCCCAGCGCCAAACCCAGGTCATGAACGAAGGCTGGGCGACTTTCTGGCACTACACCCTGCTCAATACCTTGTATGACCAGGGGGCGGTGAATGATGGATTTATGCTGGAATTTTTGCAATCGCACACCAACGTGGTGTACCAACCTGCCTACAACAGCCCACACTACTCGGGCATTAATGTGTATGCCTTGGGGTTTTCCATGTGGCGCGATATTCGCCGCATCTGCGAGCACCCCACCCCTGAAGACCGCGACTGGTTTCCCGACATGGCGGGTTCAGACTGGCGGGAGACGTTTGAGTTTGCCATGCAAAATTTCAAGGATGAGAGCTTTATAGCCCAGTACCTGTCGCCACAACTGATGCGCGAATTCCGGTTCTTCTCCGTCCTCGACGATGAGACCAAAGACAAACTTCAAATCAAGGCCATTCACAATGAAAGTGGCTACCGAGACTTGCGCACCCAACTCGCCGAACAGTACAACCTGGGCGCGCGTGAACCCAATATACAGGTTTGGAATGTTGACCTGCGCGGTGACCGCTCCCTCACTTTGCGCCATTTTTCCCATCAACACCGGCCCTTGAGCCCATCTTGCCAATCGGTGCTTGACCATGTGGCCACCCTGTGGGGCTTTACGGTGCGACTAGAAGCCCAAGACCTGACGGGCAAGGTGACGCTCATCGCAGAACGCATGCGGGAAAAACGAAGTAGCCGAGCTGGGGCAGCAATCTGAGAAAAAATAGGTGTTACCAAATGTCGAGATTTTTTACACATTTTATTGAGCAACGTTTTCTGTAAGCGGTCACCATCACCTAAGCTATTGAAAATATTGGTTTTTTTCACACTCGCCATCGTGGCTTGAAAAATGCTTTATCTGGGAAGTAGCCATGATTTTGGGTTGAGTGGCTACCGTGTCGATACCCAAATTAATTAACGGGAGTGTGTGATGAAAATACGAAAGCTAATCGCATCAATGGCCACGGCTGTGGCGGTGATGACGGGCGGGCAGGCTCAGGCTGATGTCGTCCAATTGGGCTTCATTCTTGATAGTTCAGGCAGTATTGGCTCTGCCAACTGGACGACGATAGTCAACGGCTTGAAAAATGCTGTTAACACCTGGATCCCCACCGACAGTACCTATGAAGTGTCGGTGGTGAGATTCAGTACAGCAGCAAGCTTGGATATTGACAGCTTTCTGGTGACCGATGCTGCCAGTCGAACCGCTCTATCCAACCAGATCGGCGCGTTGAGTTTCCTCGGAGGTTCAACGGACTTTGCGGCTGCATTTACAACCATGCAAAGTGCACTATTTGGTGGAAATGAGTCACCGACATTGGCAAGCTATGTGAACTTTGCAACAGATGGCGTTCCTAATTCAGCTGCAGATGGCATCACAGCACGAGATGCATTGATTGCAGCCGGTGTGGACAACATCAGCATTGAAGGTATTGGGGGCGGCGTGAATACCGCGTATCTAAAAGACTCTATCTGCTACCCACAAGCTTGCGACGATACCAGTCCCTACAACTTCCCTACGCAAGGTTTTTATATCGGTGTAGTTGATGCAGATGCCTACGTGACAGCTATTGGTAATAAGCTCCAGGTGGTCACCAACCAAGTGCCCGAGCCTAACGCATTGGCACTTGCAGGTCTGGCCTTGCTAGGCTTGGGCGTAGCCCGCCGTCAAAAACACCTGGGCTGAACTAACAGACCAAGGCCAAGAGCCGTCTTAAAGACGGTTCAGGGTCGAAGGCGCTGCGTAAAGACCTGTATGTCGGCATCGACGGTCAGCATGGCTTCTTCTAGCGCGATAAGCAAGCCAGTCATGTCACTGGCACGCCCGGTGCGCAAGGCCTCCTCGGCGCTTG
>CAIMHL010000359.1 GCA_903840825.1 uncultured beta proteobacterium | reverse complement strand
CCTTGAACGCCATACCCGCCATGAAAACACATCCTCATCACATGCGCCCTGCCCCATGAGCCGCGGCCAAATCAAAAACGCCACGGGCGACTCGTTTTTTGCGTGGGAGGGCGACGTGTTGGTCGTCAATATTTTGGGGAAACCCAGCGCCAGCAAAGACGCGATTGGCAAGCCCAAGGGCTCGCAACTCAAAATCAGCGTGACCGCCACCCCGGTGGCGGGTAAGGCAACCGACCACATGGTGCGGTTTTTGGCGCCCTTGTTTGACGTGGCCGTAGCCGACATTAAAGTGGTGTTTGGCCGTGAAAATGTGAACAAGCAACTGCGCATCAAGGCCCCCAAAAAACTCCCGGCGGTGTTTGCGCAAGAATCGCTGTTTGACGCGCCCTAATTGCCTAGAGCAGCGACGGCACCCGGAACTTCTGCCCTTTGATCCCATCTGAGCTTGCAATGACTCTTTCAAAACTCAAAAACGGGCTACTTGGCGCTCTGCTTTCAATAGCTGCTCTAGCATACCCAGCGGTCTCTACAGCCCAAAATACCTTAAAAACTATTGTCAGCAGCCCCCAAGTGCGCGCTGAGTTGATGGCGCACGCGCCGCAAGGGGCGGACGCAGGCAAGGCGGTTTGGGTGGGTTTGCAACTCACGCACGCGCCCGATTGGCACACTTACTGGAAAAACTCGGGCGACTCGGGCCTGCCCACATCCCTTGCCTGGACCTTGCCCACGGGCGTCACCGCCGGTGACATCAATTGGCCGTTACCCAAAAAGATTCCGATTGGCAACCTGGCCAACTACGGATTTGAAGGTACGGTGTTGCTGGCGGTGCCTTTGACGATCACGTCCGCGTTCAAACCCTCGCTGCTCAACAAAGACCTGGAGATCAAGCTCAAGGCGAGTTGGCTGGTGTGCCGCAAAGAGTGCATTCCAGAAGAAGGCGAATTTGCCCTGCGATTACCGGTACAGGGCTCTACCGCCTTGAACGGTGCCGCTTTTGAAGCCAACCGCCTAGCCCAGCCCACCGTTTTGACCGGCCAAAGCAAAGTGACGATTGAAGGCCAATCCCTCAAACTGTCCGTAACCGGTTTGCCCACCGCCCTACAGGGCCAAACGCTGGCCTTGTTCCCCGAGACGCCCGAGGTGATACAAACGGCAGGTGCCTGGACGCAAGCCTGGACGGGCGCGGTGTGGACGGCCCAAGTGCCTTTGTCGGCAGACCGCAGCAGCAGCCCGGCGCTGATGCCTTTCTTGCTGGTGGCCGACGCAGCGGGCAAGCAACAAGGCTTTTTAGCCAACGCCACCGTGAGCGGTGTTTGGCCCGCCAAGGCCGAGGCGGCTACCGTGTCGCCCGCCTTGGCGGCGGCGCTGCAAGCCAACGCCGCCAACGCGCAAACGATCAGCCCCACGACCTCCTTGAGTTTGTGGGCAGCCTTGGTAGGCGCACTTTTGGGCGGCCTTATTTTGAACCTGATGCCTTGCGTGTTTCCGGTGCTGGCCATCAAGGTGATGAGTTTTACGCGCCACGCCAACGACAAGCGCGGTCACCGGATAAGCGGCGTGGCCTACAGCGCGGGCGTGGTGTTGTCGTTTATCGCTTTAGGCGCGCTGATGCTGGGCCTGCGCAGTGCGG
>CAIMHL010000358.1 GCA_903840825.1 uncultured beta proteobacterium | reverse complement strand
CGCAGGCGCACTTACGGTGACGGGTGCAGACGTGATCCTGAGCGCAACGGGTGCAGTCGGTGTGAGCACCGCAGGTGGTCGCATCGCGACGGCAGCCGACAACCTGGCGGCCAAAGCGGCAGCGGGCTCGGTGTACGTGTCTGAGACCGACGCAGTGACGCTGAAAGACCTGACCTCGAGCTTTGCTGGTTCACCACTGGTGGGCAACACTACAGCGGCTAATGGGAACTATGACGTTGTTGCTGCAGGAACCATTACGGTTGCTGGGGCGGTCACCGCAAATGGTTCGGGTACGGTGTCGCTTAACGCAACAACGGCTGCAAGCGATGTGTTGATCAACGCAGCGGTGAGCAGCACCAGCGGTGCGATCACGGTGACGGCGGGCAGGACGATCACCGAAGGCGGTGCAGGTGGTGCAGGCACCATCGGCACGAGCGGTTTGTTGACGACCAACTCGGGTGGTGCAGTCGGCGCATCGGTTGGCGGTACATCCCTTGGCAACGCCAACACGGTGGGCAGCTTCAACGCGACCAACGCGGTGACGGGCAACATTGCGCTGACCAACACAGCGGCAACGTTGACGATCACGGGCCTGAGCCAGACGGCGACACCGAGCAGTGCATACCAGCTCCCGCTGGATGCAGTGAACGGCAACGTGGCGATCATCAACACCGGCAACATCACCAACTCGGCTGGTGCGGTGATGAATGTGGCAGGCAACACCGCGCTGAAAACACTGGGTGTGGCTACGAACGGCATCAATATCGGTAATGCCGCTCTTGATACCTTCAACACGGGTTCGTTGACCTTCAACACCACGGGCGGTGCAGTCAACATTGCTGAAGACAGCAATATGCTGGTGACTGGGATCAATACTGCAGGTGCTTTGACATTGGCTTCGACGGCCAATATGGATTCAACAACCGGTACTTCGATCACCGCGACCTCTGCTTTGCTGATGGCGGGTGGTGTAATTGGTGGTGCAGGTTCAGGTGATGTTCCAACGCAGGTTAAATCAACGGTCAGTAGCGTGCCTTTTGACAGCTTTGGCTTCTTGAGCGTGCCAACAGGCTCGATCACGGTGGTTGCCAATGGGGTTGATCCGGTGAACGTGGTGTCGGTGGACATTGTGGGTACAAGCATCAGTGGCTTGCTCACGTTGACACCACCGAACGTGCCGCTAGCAGCCGTTCTGTTTAACGGCTTGGCACAGACCTCGGCTCCGTTCGTCAAGATCTTGAGCTCGACGGCGGGTGTGGCAGCAGTGGTGTCAGCCCAGGCGACCGCTCTGACGGGCAATGGCGGCATGCTGCCGCCGGCTCCCAAGTCAATGGCTGAGGTGTTCATGGCCGATACGTTCGCAACCGAGAGCGTGTGTGCGCAAATGACGACCGGCGTGGGAACGGTGTGCATGCTCAGCCCGCTGGTCAACCTGCAGGGTATTGGTGTGAATGTCTCTGCAGATGTGGCCAGCGCCATCATGCGTCAGGAAATGGAGACGAAATAACCCGGCGCTACCAAGTAGACCCAGTTAAATTATCGGGTACACGAAATGGCCCGGTATCGTGGGTAGCACACGGTCCCGCCGTACAGCAAGGCAATAGCTGCAATCTGAGCATTGCCCTGCTGTACGCGGCCTCCAGTGTCGTTGCCACTTCGGGCCAGCGCGACCTTGGCTTTGAACTCGGGCGTTAAACTACTTGTGCACAAACCGTAGCAATATGTTGATGCAATTCCCCCGTATCCGATCGACTTCTTTTTTATCCATGATGTCGCGCTTACAAATGGCCTCAACCGTGGGGCGATTGGAGACGTTGGCCAGTGTCGAAGCCTCGGTCGTAGTTACGTTTTAGTAAATCGATGGTGGGCGCGTTCATATGTACGGCCGTTTTAGATAGCTTTAAATACGCCGCGCTGTGGATGTTTTCTGCCATCACTAGACGAACAAATTCAGGATGCGCGAGTTTGTAATCAATGTTGATGTCTTCGTTCATGCGGCGCGCCATGGCGGCGGGGAGTTTGCCTGGGCCGACGAGACCATACCAGGTGGTGGCATCAAAACCGGCAAAGCCCAACTCGTTCATGGTGGGAACATTGAGGTAGCTTTTGGCGCGTTTCATGCAAGTTTGTACGATGGCTATGGCTTTGCCGCTTTTGACATGGGGTGGCCGATGTCATGGTTTCAAAACAATAGTTAACCTGCCCGCCCATCAAATCAACCAGCGCTGGGCCAGAGCCTTTGTAGGGCGCATGAAGCACATCAATGCCCGCGCTTAATTTGAACATTTCCAGCGCCAAATGCTGGGCTGAGCCACCCCCGGCGGAGGCAAAGCTGATCTGCCCGGGCTTGGCTTTGCACAGGGCAATAATGTCTTTGAGTGTTTTTGCGGGTTGTGCTTCATTGCAAATGAGCAAGTTGGGGGTGATGCCCACCATGGCAATCGGTACAAACTTTAGCGTACTCAGGCCGCTGGGCTTTAGCTGGTCGATGATGGCGAGGCAGTGCTGGATTTGTTCCCGGTTGAATTGCTTGGTCTTCTTGTCGGTGTTCGTCATAACTT
>CAIMHL010000357.1 GCA_903840825.1 uncultured beta proteobacterium | reverse complement strand
GTAATCAAGCTCCCCTTGCTGCGCCAACTCGCGGGCTGGGGCGATGCGGTCGCCCGCAAAACCAGCGCCTGCGCCTATGCGCAGCAGCGTTTTTTTGGGCGTCATGGAGGGCTTTTGTTGTTCATCACAGCAAGCGGGTGTTGTCGCAGTTTAATAAACCGTGGCGCGGTTTCCCCCAAATCTATACTCTGCACTCCCCCGCCGTTTTCCGCACGTCCAGTATCTTCACATGTCCGCCCAGTATCTTGGCCCCCTGCCTACACACGGGCGGTTTGACTACTGCAGCATCGAGCAGCGGGCCTCTTACCGTTGGCCCAATGGTGCTGGCTTGGCGGTGTACCTGGGCTTTAATGTCGAGCACTTTGCGTTTGGCCAGGGGCTGGGCGCCTGCATCGGGCCGGCATCACCGCCACCCGACGTGCTGAATTACGCTTGGCGCGAGTACGGTAACCGCGTAGGCGCCTGGCGCTGTTTGGAACTGTTTGACACCCTCGGACTGCCGACCGGCGCATTGATCAATACCGCGCTCTATGAACACTGCCCGGATTTGGTGGCGGCCTTGGTGGCGCGTGGCGACGAGTTGATTGGCCACGGCCACAGCAATGCCGAGCGGCAGGGCAGTCTGGGCGAAGTGGCCGAGCGTGAGTTGCTGGTCCATTGCCGTGATCGCATGCTGGCCCACGGCCATGCGGCGCCCCAAGGCTGGCTATCGCCCTGGATTTCCGAGACCACGCTAACCCCCGATTTGCTGGCCGAGACGGGTTACCGCTACACCCTGAATTGGTGCCATGACGACCAGCCGCTGCCCATGCGCACCCGCAGCGGCCAGGCGCTCTGGGCTGTGCCCTACCCGCAGGAACTCAATGACATACCGATGATCATGGCGCGGCAAATGGACGCCAAGGATTTTTGCCAAATGATCGTCGACAACTTTGACGAGATGCTGCTGCAAGCCCGCCAACAGCCACTGGTCATGGGCATTGCGCTACACCCCTACCTGATGGGTCAGCCCTACCGGCTGCGCCATTTGCGAGCAGCCTTGGAGCACCTGTGCCAGGCGCGGGACCTCGGGCAGATCTGGTTCACCACGCCAGGCGCCATATGCGCTCATGCAGAACGGACTCTGGCCCAAGCTGGGCTTATTGGGCCGGCTGGGCAAAGCCAGGCTCGCCTCGGTTAAAGTCCGAACTAGTTCGGCTGGTTACAAGGCAGGGTTCATGAAAATTTACGAATTCATCGTCGGCATAGAAAAAGCCATCCTGGTGTTGATCGCCGGCTTCACTGTTTATGCGGTGGGTCTGGAAATGTTCATCATTGTTGTGGCGCGCTCCGTCAAGCTCACGGACTTGCTGCTTCTCTTCATTTACGCAGAGGTTCTTGGCATGGTGGCGGGCTTTTACAAGAACCGCCGCATTCCCATCACCATCCCGATTTTTATTGCCGTCACGGCGCTGTGTCGGCTGATTATTTTGCAAGGCAAAGAGACCAATGCGGTCAATCTAATTTACGAGAGCGGCGCTGTCTTGCTGCTGGCAGTCGCCGCCTTGGTGATCCGCTGGAACCTGATCAAAGTCAATAGCCCACCCGGTGCGCCAGAGCAGGACGAGTTATAGCGATCCCCGCTTTAATTCTGCGTATTTTTTTAAAGAGAGCAAACCTATGTCGTCGGTCAAAGCCTGCCTGGATAAAAAATCCGGCCAATTGTTTTCTCTGAACTCCACCGATCAGGTGCACCAAGCACTCGAATTGATGCGCTCAAACCGGGTGCGCTCGGTGTTGGTGATAGACGATGGCACCCTGATGGGCGTCGTCACGCAGGGAGACTGCGCCATCAAGGTGCTGCTGCCGGGGCTCAATGCACGGCAAACCCGACTGGCTGAAATCATGACCCCGGCGCCAGTCACCGTGGCCATCACCGACAGCCTGCAGTTCTGCATGGGCATCATGACCACCCGCAACATCCGCCATTTGCCGGTGCTGACCAAAGGCAAAGTGGTCGGTATGGTGTCCATTGGCGACATTGTCAAAGACATCATGAGCCAGCAGGGCGACCAGATCAAGCAGCTTGAAACTTTTATCAAAGGTCATGGCGTGGCTTGAAACTGCCGGTAGATAATCCCGGCCTCATGGCCCTCATCACCCTGCTTGACGCCCAACTCGCTTTTGGGCATGTTCCCCTGCTCGACCACGCTGATTTCTCCCTTGAGTCACAGGAGCGTGTTGGCCTGATCGGTCGCAACGGGGCCGGCAAATCGTCTCTGTTGAAAATTCTCGCGGGTATGGAAAGGCCCGACGACGGCAGCCTGCAAGTACAGAGCAACACCCGCATCGCGTATGTGGCCCAAGAGCCGCTGCTTGATGCCCAGGCCAGTGTTTTTTCGGCCGTCAGCGCCGGCCTGGCCAAGGTGGTGTCTCTGATTGACGCCTATGTTCTGGGCCAGGGTGATCTGGACGCCATGCAAAGCGAGATCGAGGCACTGGACGGCTGGAACTGGGAGCAGCGGGTGACCGAAACCCTGCAGCGCCTGCACCTGGATCCCGAGGCTATTTTGGCAACCCTCTCAGGTGGCACCAAAAAGCGCGTGGCACTGGCCCAGGCACTGGTGGCCCAGCCCGATGTTCTGCTGCTCGATGAGCCCACCAACCACCTCGATCTCGACTCGATCGACTGGTTGGAGGGCCTGCTGGTGGAGTTCAGG
>CAIMHL010000356.1 GCA_903840825.1 uncultured beta proteobacterium | reverse complement strand
CCCTACCTCACGCTGGACGACCCCGCCACTTTGGCCGCGGCGCGCTCAGACCCCACCGGGTTCGTGCGCGGTTTGAAGCAAGCCGTGATCGACGAAGTGCAGCGCGCGCCCGACCTGCTGCTGGCCATCAAAGAAAGCGTGGATAAAGACCAGGCACCGGGCCGCTTCCTGCTGACCGGCTCCACCAACCTCATGGCCATGCCTTTGGTGGCCGACTCGCTGGCGGGAAGACTTGAAGTCATCACCCTGCTGCCTTTTGCCCAGGCCGAACTGGCTGGCACCCGGGGCGACCTGCTGGACTGTCTGTTTGACGGTGCCGGTTTGCCGGGCGTGGTGAGCCCACTGCTGGGTGACGATTTGATGGCGTGCGTGCTCAAAGGTGGCTACCCCGAAGCGCTGCGCCGCACCAGCGCCAGCCGCCGTCAAGCCTGGCTGCAGGACTACGTGGCGCTGATTCTGGATCGCGACGTGCGCGACATCGCCAACATCGACCAGCTGGACCGCATGCCACGCCTGCTTGACGTGCTGGCCGCCCACGCCGGGCAGCTGGTCAACCACAGCAGTTATGGCGCGGCGCTGGGGTTGACCACCCCCACGGCGCAAAAATATGTGGGCATATTGGAGCGGCTGTTTCTGCTGCGCCAAGTGCCACCCTGGTCACACAACGCGGTAAGCCGCCTCACCAAAACGCCCAAACTGCACTTTTTGGACACCGGCTTGCTGGCAGCGCTGCGCGATGTCACGGCCAATCAACTACAGAAAGACCGCACCGGTTACGGCCCCTTGCTGGAAAACTTTGTGGTGTCAGAAGTGCTCAAGCTCGTCACTTGGTCGGACAAGCGCGTGCGCGTCTCGCACTTTCGCACCAAAGAGCAAGACGAGGTCGACTTGGTGCTGGAAGACCGGCGCGGGCGCGTCATCGGCATCGAAGTCAAAGCCAGCGCCACCGTGCGCCCCCAAGACCTGCGCGGCCTGCGCCAGCTACAAGCCGCGGTGGGGAACAAGTTTGTGCAGGGCCTGGTGCTGCACGACCATGACCGCATCACGCCGTTTGACGAAAAGCTGCATGCGGCACCGGTGTCGATGCTGTGGCAGGGGTACGTGCCTAAGCCGCCTGCTGAAAACCCAAATCAGACAGGGCTGTTTTAGCGGTTAGGTGCGTAACACACTTTTGCCAGATCGGATGCGGCTATCGTCGGCTATCCAATCTCGCTAAAACTGCAACCAAAAAACGGGCTAAATCGCCATTAAGTCTTCCAGCAGATAACTTTGTTTCCGGGAATAAAAAATAAATGTGGTTTTGCCGGAAACTTAATGAAGCCGCTCTCCAATCAACAACGACTTCACCATGTCAATACCGAACAACTTTTTGAAAATTATCGGTCGGCGTTGGGCCATGCCGCGTCCTACACCTATGGCATGTGCTGGAAAATGGTGCGCAACACAGAATACCTGTTCAGAGACCGGGACCGGCGCGGTAACGGCAAGTCGCTTGGGCCTAAAACGGCGCAAACTACGGTCGCTATTGATGAGGCCGGCTGGCCAGTGCCGATGCGGGTGCCTGACCCGCGCGCTTTTGCCTTGAACAAGGCTTGGCTCTCTGGTCTGCCCAAGCGCGAACCCCTCAAAAAACCACGCGACCTAGACCAAGCTCGGGCAGTAGCGCAACTCGTCCAGGACCAAATGCCACCGCTTTCATTCGACAGCTCGCTTACATCGCTGCATGGCGATGTACGAAAGATGCTGCCTGTGCTAACCCGTTAGCCAATCGTTAAAAAAAAGAGGGTCAATTTGACGCCGTCGCTGACAGATTTACGGGATAAAAGTGACTACGATGTAGATGCATGTAGCCAAAAGGCTCACCGTCCAACGCTGCCGCATTGGACAGGGCAGAGACGTACCCGCCCATGGTGTGCGGCTCGTCGTTGTGCTTGAACTCCAGCTACTCGTGTTCACCCGCTTGGGCCAGCAGGCGGTCAAGCAATAAGGTCAGATCACCGGAATTCATGTTTTACGCCGTTCATAAATTAATAGCTGCTCTAGCACGTTACATAGTGGGCTACAGGCACTTTTCGCTTACTTTTTCTAGTCACTGCTCGAACGCGCCGTCGCGAACTTGCTTCAGGATATCGGCGTACCCGGCTTCGTCGATTTTGAATGCTTTGTTGCAGTGCGGGCAGATGATTTCGTGCATGGTCGTGTGTCCTGTTTTTGTTAGTTGTTGGTAAATCGAACCTTGTGCAGCCGGGATAGTCCGGTGTGGCTTGGGCGTTCTATCCTATACACAACCTATACAAATCAATAGCTTAAACAGGATTAGCCTAGCCTAATAGGATAAAAAGATAGATAACCAACGGCCAATTACATCAAGTTATCCTATTTTTGAGGCACCAGCCGCCATCGCGCACCTGGCCCCTTGCGCTCTGGCGCAATGAGGTTGCGACGGCTCAAGTCAGTCAGCAGGTTTTTGACACGGTTGAGGCCAAAGCCCTGATCGTGGCGCGCGAGGCGGGCGCGCTCAACAACAGCACCTACCGCGAGCTGACCAAGGTGGACACCCTGACCGCCAGCCAAGCCCTGTGCCGCCTGCGGAATGCCGGGCTGCTGGCCCAAAAAGGGCGCGGCTCGGCCACTTACTATGTACCGACCGAGAGGTTGCTGGATAGCGGCTTATCCAGTAACCCCGAGGCCTTATCTAGTGAGTCAGAAGGCTTATCTACCAAGCTTGGCAGCTTATCTACCAAGGCCGACGCCTTATCTACCAACCCTGAAGGCCTGTCTGCCATGCGCGCCGAAGAGCTGGCGACTTTGCTGCAACGGCATTCACGCTACGTGCGCAACAACTACCTGCGCCCGCTGATGCGAGATGGGCGGCTGGCAATGACCAATCCGAATGAGCCGAGTGATCCGCAGCAGGCGTATCGCGCGGTGGCTGCGCACCTGTAAACGTTAGCCAAGCCCAGCGCGAGACTCTCAATCGCCGTCGGCGATGTACGTTCGTTTAATGACAAATCGGCCTTTAGCCCTCGTGCAATATGCTAAAGCAGCTATTAAAAACATAGTTGTTTCCAGCTAAGCTTTTCCTTCATACGCCGCGTTGATGAACGGCTTGACCGCATCCAAATCAGCCTGGGATGTGAGTGGCACCTCCATGTTGCCGGTGCCCCAGTGGCCAATGCTGGTTACGTCGCGGGCGTTGGGCAACACCGGAAGTGCGGTGGCGGGGTCTACGTGCAGATACAGCAGCAGGCAATTCTTGCGGTGGAGTACGACGGTGGCAAAGTTCTTCAAGCGTTTGAAGGCGGCAGACACAAATGGCTGCTGATCAGCCTGATCTGCCCGCCTAAGCCGCATGCTGATAATCCAAATCAGGCAGGGCTGTTTTAGCGGTTAGGTGCATCACCGTTGGCCCGCTCTTTAGAACTTGTGCAAACAACTAT
>CAIMHL010000355.1 GCA_903840825.1 uncultured beta proteobacterium | reverse complement strand
GCGCTTCGGCGCCCTTTTTTCTTGGAAAAACGCTAAGATTGACGCTGCAGTTGACGTTTACGTAAACGTCAAATCAGCAGGCCTCGATTAGATGCTGACTTTGCCGCCCAATTTGCCCCCCGGAGACTCCCCAAATGACCGATTTGTCTGCTGACTACAAAGCCCTCGCCAACTACCGTCCTTTAAACAAAGTGCGCTTTGTGACGGCGGCCAGCCTGTTTGACGGCCACGACGCCGCCATCAACATCATGCGGCGCATTCTGCAGGGCATGGGCGCCGAGGTGATTCACCTGGGGCACAACCGCAGCGTGGACGAGGTCGTGACTGCCGCCTTGCAGGAAGACGCGCAGGGCATCGCCATCAGCTCTTACCAGGGCGGGCATGTGGAGTACTTCAAGTACATGGTGGATTTGCTCAAAGCCCGTGGCGGCGCGCACATTCAGGTGTTTGGCGGCGGCGGCGGCGTCATTGTGCCGCCCGAGATTCGGGAGTTGCAGGCCTACGGCGTGGCCCATATTTTTAGCCCCGAAGACGGGCAGCGCATGGGCCTGGCCGGGATGATTGGTGAGATGGTGATGCGTTGCGACAAAGATTTGTCGGGCTATGCGCCTACCTCGGTGGAGGCGATTGAAGGCCACACCGAGATGAGTTGGCGCGCGCTGGCGCAGCTGATCACCGCGCTGGAAAATGAGAAAGCCTCGGGTGAGGGCAAGGGCGTGCTTTCAGCACCTTTATTGGCTCTAAGCCAAGAGATACGTGCTAAAGCAGCTACTAATAAAATACCTGTTTTGGGCATCACCGGCACCGGTGGGGCAGGCAAGTCGTCGCTCACCGATGAATTGATTCGCCGTTTGCGCTTAGACCAGAATGACAACTTGCGCGTGGCGGTGATCAGCATTGACCCCTCGCGCCGCAAGAGCGGTGGGGCGCTGTTGGGCGACCGCATCCGCATGAACGCCATCAACCCCTGGTCGCAAGGCCCTCGCGTGTTCATGCGCTCACTCGCCACCCGCGACTTTGGCTCTGAGGTGAGCGCCGCCCTGCCGGACGTGATTGCGGCTTGCAAAGTGGCGGGATTTGATTTGATCGTGGTGGAAACCTCCGGCATTGGCCAGGGCGATGCGGCTATCGTGCCGCATGTGGACGTGCCGCTGTACGTGATGACGCCCGAGTTTGGCGCGGCCAGCCAGCTGGAAAAAATCGACATGCTCGACTTTGCCGAGTTTGTGGCCATCAACAAATTTGACCGCAAAGGCTCGCTCGATGCCCTGCGCGACGTGGCCAAGCAAGTGCAACGCAACAAAGAGGCTTGGACGACGCCGACTGAGCAAATGCCGGTGTTTGGCACCATGGCCGCCCGTTTCAACGACGACGGCGTGACTGCCTTGTACCAAGCCCTGAAAACACGGTTGGCTGAGCTGGGCCTGCCGGTGAACGCGGGCCTGCTGCCTGCGGTGTCGGTGCGTCACAGCACCAACCAAACCCCGGTGGTGCCTGCGGCACGCACGCGTTATTTGGCTGAAATCAGCGACACTGTGCGCGGTTACAAGAAGCGCGCACGCAGCCAAGCCACCTTGGCGCGCGAGATTCAGCAGCTGACCGAGACCGGGCGCATGCTCAAACTTAGCGACGCCACCAAAACCAAGGCTTTTGAAGCGGTGATGGACCTCG
>CAIMHL010000354.1 GCA_903840825.1 uncultured beta proteobacterium | reverse complement strand
TCCGTTGGGGTAGCCGGTGGTAAACCGGACCACCCGAGTTCGACAGTTAATTCCGTAACGTGTTGATTCATATAGTGGCACGAGTCAATCGTGCCATTACAAGAGGGTCAACTGGGCGGGAAGGGCCGGCTTCTTGATCGTCAGTGCTTGCAAAATCTCCGTGTGATCCTGGTTGATGCTGGAGAGCGCGGCAATCGGCTCCAAATCATTGACCTTGACCCTCTGGTGCTGGATGCGGCGCAGCTTCTCTAGCGCCCGCTCTGGTGAAATCTTGGTACTACTGCCTGCGAGCCGGGTACGCATCACCCGATACAGAATCAGTGCCATGAAGCAAATCGACGCGTGCGCGTGAATCCGCGCTGGCAGGCGGTGATAGATAGGCCCAATCTCGATCTCGGACTTCAGTACCCGAAACCCACGCTCAATATCCGCCAGCGACTTGTAGCGCTTGACCACTTCATCGGCTGTGAGGTCTTTCGTATTGGTCACCAGCAGCAGCTTGCCATCCATGAGGCGCGCATGCTCCAAGGCCCGCTCATCAATGTCGTAGGTGAACAGCTCACCCTTGAGGTCCACCCGCACAATGCGCGCCAAGTGGGCCTCAGCCACCTCGTGGTAAAACTTGGCACGCGCTCCACCATCTGAGAGCCGGCGCCCGCGAAGCTTCTGTCCATCATCCTGAGCGTCAAGTTTGCCCACCCACTGATCGGCCTGCTTCTTTAACTCCCCAATGCGCACATCGCGCTTGGTGCCAGCCTCAAGTGCGACTTCTGGATCATGGGCAATGACCAGGCGCAGATCGTCCCAGACGGTCTCGCCCAGCACCTCTTGTGTGGCCGATGCGCACTGCGCGGCGTGAAAGGGACCCAGCAGTTCAACAAAATCGCTATAACGTCGCCCAGGCACGGCCAGAATGAACTCAAGCTTGTTGCCGCTGGGCAGAACAATTGCCTGCAAATCCGCCAGGTTGTTGGTGGACAACAGGCCCCGGTCGGCCACGGCAATGATGCGCTTGATGGGAAAGCGCGCCACAATCTTCTCAATGACGCCCTTGAGGGTGGTGACCTCAGCCGTGTTGCCATCAAACACCTCGTGGTACAGCGGCAAGCCCTCAGCCGTTTGCACCACACCGAGCATCACCTGACGCTCCACCACGCCTACTTTGGCCATGCCGTAGTGACGCAGCTCGCCGTCCTGCTCAGACAAACCGGCCGCGCGAATGGTCGTCATGTCATAGAACACAATCGCCAAGTCCTGATCCACCAAGGGACGCAGCAGGCTGGCCATAACGCCATCGACCGCCTCCTTGTGATCAACCAGCGCATCCATGGCGCGCAGCAAATGCTGATGGTCAATGGCCTGTAGGGATGTACCTGGCAGGGCGACGGTTTCAAGCCAGCGCAGCACGCCGAGCTTCGAGTCGGGATCACACAGGCGGTTGAAGACCATCACCCGGATGAGCGCCTCAACATCAATGCTGTGCCGGGTACGACGAAACACAGAGCGCAGGCCATCAAAACCCAAGGCGTTCCACAGCTCCGTGAGGGCCCAGACATCGCCAAAGTCCCGGGCGGCATCAAAACTCAAGACCGGTGGTGCCACAGGTGCCATGGGTAGCGCCGGGATCTGGCCGGTAACCCGCTGCAAGCCAGAGATGACCGACTTGAGCTCGGTGTTGAGCTGATCGATGCGCCCCAGCGTTGCAACGGTGCGCTGCTTGGGTCGGCCAGCCTCGTCTCGGTAGGCCGCCACGAGTTGGACGTATTGGTTGGGGCCGCGGCGGGTGAGCTTGATGAACACGCCACTACTGTATCAGAAAGCTGTGATTGCCAAAAATATAAAGAAAAATAAAGATTCGCGCCATTACAAAATATGATTTTAAACAGGCTAGAGCGTTGATTTCATTGGAAATTCTGACGACAGGGGGTTGTTAACTGTCGAACCCGGGGGACCTGTACCTGCACCTACACCTGCACCTACACCTGCACCTGCACCTGCACCTGCACCTGCACCTGCACCTGCAGCCGCTGCTTCTGAGCCAGCCATCGC
>CAIMHL010000353.1 GCA_903840825.1 uncultured beta proteobacterium | reverse complement strand
TCGATATTGCCATTTCAACCCCAGATTTGATGCCAATGGTCGGAAAATTGGGTCGCGCACTCGGACCACGTGGTCTCATGCCAAACCCAAAGACCGGCACCGTCACGTTGGATGTTGCTCGCGCAGTCACCGAATTTAAGGGTGGCAAAGTGGAGTACCGCACCGACAAGTACGGCAACGTACAAGTGCCAATCGGCAAGGCAAGCTTTGAGCAGTCGGCACTAGAAGCCAACTTTTCAGCAGTTTTGGACGAATTGCAGCGCGCCCGCCCAGCTTCGGCCAAGGGTCGCTACATCAAGAAGATCAACGTGTCCTCAACAATGGGACCTGGAATCAAAGTCGATACCAGCAACTACTAATACAACTTTTAGGAATTTCAGCATTATTTCGGTCTGGTGGCGGGGTGAATACCCAAAACACCCCGCTAACCTGACCAACCTACATAACAGCACTCATTATTTTTCAGTAATAAACCAACAATGAGCGTTGCTCGCCACAGACATTTGGTTCACAAGCGAAAGCAAGTGAATAACAGAACTTCGGTTCTACCAAACGAGGCGGATCCTTCGAAGAGCGCGACCGGCAAGTCGGTTGCAGCGCTTGAAGTGTTCGTTTCATGTCAAACGAGCACTCGCGCTACACGAACCAAATAAACGAGGATCATCATGGCAACAACTCCAAATGCAGCAAAAACTGCAGTCGTCGCAGAAGTCGCAGCAAAGTTTGCCGCCGCTGACGCAGCATTGGTCACCGAGTACCGCGGCATGTCCGTAGGTTCGTTGGCCAAATTGCGCCGCTCATTGCGCGTGCACGGCGCCGAATACAAGGTCTACAAAAACACACTTGCTCGCTTTGGTGCAACTCAAGCAGGTTTCGAAGGATTGAACGACTTGCTTGTTGGCCCAACAGCCATCACGTTTGTTAAGGGTGACGCATCTGCAGTAGCCAAGGCTCTGCGCGATCATGCCACAGAAAACCCATTGTTGTTGCTCAAGGGCGGCGTTATTGGCGGCAAAACCGTCGATGCAAGAGAACTTAAAGTGTTGGCCGACTTGCCACCACGCGAAGTTCTTCTCGCACAGTTCGCAGGCATGTTGCAAGCACCGCTCAACAAGACGGCCAACTTGCTCCAGGCTCCAATGCGCAAGGTTGCTTATGGTCTCAAGTCACTTATCGAGTCCAAAGAAGCCGCATAAAGCACACGTTGTAAGTCATTAACCAATTAACCAACCAGATCCAATAACCAGATCAATACAGAAAACAGGAGAAATAATCATGGCAATTACCAAAGACCAGATTCTTGATGGAATCGCAGAGTTGACTGTTATCGAGCTCAAGGACCTCCTTGATGCATTCGAAGAGAAGTTCGGCGTAACAGCAGCAGCCCCAGCGGCAGTTGCAGTAGCCGGCGGCGGAGCAGCTGCACCAGCAGCAGCCGAGCAAGACGAGTTCACCGTTGTCTTGAAGGACGGCGGAGCCCAGAAAATTCAGGTCATCAAAGCAGTACGCGAGTTGACCAGCCTGGGTCTTAAGGAAGCCAAAGACTTGGTCGATGGCGCTCCAAAGCCAGTTCTCGAGAAGGCCAGCAAGGAAGATGCCGCTAAGGCAAAGGCCAAGCTCGAAGAGGCCGGCGCAACCGTCGAGTTGCAATAACACCATCCCTGTAGGACTCCGCGTCTGGGACACCAGTCCCAGCGCGCAGACCTGCTAAAAGACTGGGCGTAAACCGCGAAAGCGGCGGTAGCCTAGTCCGTTGCCGTGCGTCGTCTTGTGAGTTTCCCATTTGGGTCGTTCATGGGGCGCGTCGATTTGTATTCATCGCTTCTCGATCAGGAGTAACTTAGTGGCCTCACGTGCGTCAGCACGCGAACGATATTCGTTCGCGACCCTTCCAGAAACACTCGAACTACCAGACTTGCTCGCCGTACAACGCGAGAGTTTTGACTGGTTCCTCAAAGAAGGGCTCAAAGAGGCCTTCGATGACATTTCACCAATCAAAGGCTTCAGCGACGACTTGCAGCTTGAGCTCGAGTTCGATCCCAACGACGAAGATCTTTGTCCAAAACCAAAGTTCACTGTTGCAGAGTGTCGCGAACGCGACATGACGTATGCCGCGCCAGTTTTTGTGCGCGCACGTTTCCTCAACAAGCCGACTGGTGAAATCAAAGAGCAGACCGTGTTCATGGGCGACTTCCCGAAGATGACCGAAAAGGGAACCTTCGTTAAGATCG
>CAIMHL010000352.1 GCA_903840825.1 uncultured beta proteobacterium | reverse complement strand
TTGAAAATCTGCTGATAACGGTTCTCTGGATCAACGATATTATTTTGCGACAGGCGGATGTTCTCGGTAGAAATATTGCGCGTATCGCAGTACAACTTGACAAAGTAAGCCGCGCACAAGGCCGATGAGGCCAGAAAATAATCGAAGGGTCCAGGCGCCGAGCCATCCCCTTTGTAACGGATGGGTTGATCGGCGATAACCGTGAAATCGTCGAACTTGGCTTCCAGGCGAAGCTTGTCGAGAAAGTTGACCTTAATTTCCATGGGATGTATTTAATGAGTGCGCAAAATGAGGAGGTTGGCTATTTGTTGTGCCACGCGGGTGCACAGTATATAAAGCCCTGTCAAAATAATTAGAATCTGACCCCCATTAATTTACCTACACACCAGTAACCCGCCACCATCAGCGCACTCCCAAGCGCCAATTGCGCACTGGGCAGTTGATCGGCGAACCACAGCAGCAGTGACACGCCTTGCAACAACACCAAAAAGAGCGCAGCCGCGGCCCACTGCGTGGCTCGGCTGAGGGGAGGGTTGTAGGTGGTGATGCTGGAGAGGTCGAAGGGCGACTTGGGGAAGCGGGCTTCCAGCTCTGCAGGGCGCCAGCCAGGGGGCTTGAGCCAAACCCGGCCCTTATCAAGCCAGCTTTTCAGACGTGCGCGGGTGCCGTAATCACAGGCATGGCTTTCTTCGTGAAAGGTGCCGAACAAGCGGTCCCACACAATCAGGATGCCGCCGTAGTTCTTATCCAGGTTCACGTCGATGATGGCGTGGTGCACCCGGTGGTTGAAGGGGGAGCAAAAATACCCGGTCAAACCAGCCCAGCGTGCCCACCTGCTCGGTGTGCACCCAAAATTGGTAAACCAAGTCAATGAGTGCCACGATGCCAAACACCAGCGGTGGCACACCGACCAGCGCCATAGGCACATAAAACATCCAGCTCAGCATGGGGCCGCTGCTGGTTTGCCGCAAGGCTTCGACAGGTTGTAGCACTGGCTTTGGTGGTGCACGCCGTAAGCCGCCCACAAAATGGCACTGCGGTGGCCGGCGCGGTGTAGCCAGTAGTAGCAAAAATCGTAAAACACCAGCGCCACTAAAAACCCGACACCACTTTGCCAAAAACCGGGCGCTGACCAAAATGCAAAAGACGTATCTGGCTGTGTAAATACCCAGCGCGAGCAGCTGGCTAAACAAACCCCCAAGTTGGCTGAGTTCCCCTAGGCCGATGCTGTTGAGTATGTCGTTGAACCGGTAGGTTTTTCGCCCCGTACCTCGGCGCTCCCGCCAGTGGCCCCAGGCAAACTCAATCCCGATGCGGACAAAGAAAAGAGGCGTTGCCAGCACGATGACCTGAAATTGATTCATGGGCACATTCTCCAGCAAACAAAGTGCTGCTCACACAACCCGTTATTCATAAAGTTGCACTTCGAATTTGAACTCGCGGGGTGCTGTTAGCGCTTGGTCGCCGCAAGGTAGGGTGCCAGCTCTAGTTTGGCGATGGCGTTGTTATGCACCTCGTCCGGACCGTCGGCTGTTCTCAGATGGCGTGCATAGGCGTAGTAGTGAGTGAGCAGGAAATCCTGGCTGAAACCAGCAGCACCATGCGCCTGAATTGCCCAGTCAATCACCTTGCAGCAATTGTTTGGGGCGGCCACTTTGATCATCGCAATTTCTTTGGCTGCAACCTTGTTTCCAACCAGATCCATGCGTTGTGCCGCATGCAACACCAGAAAACGGGTCTGTTCAATCAGTGTGCGCGATTTGGCAATGCGCTCGCGCCACAAACTTTGGTCAGACAGTGGTTTGTGAAATGCGACCCGTGACACCACGCGGCGGCACATCATTTCCAGCGCGGCTTCGGCCATGCCAACCACTCGCATGCAGTGGTGAATGCGTCCAGGTCCAAGGCGTCCTTGTGCAATTTCAAAACCGCGGCCTTCACCCAACAAAATATTGCTCGCGGGCACTTGCACGTTCTCAAACAGCACTTCAGGGTGACCGGCCGGGGGGTCCATGAAGCCGTACAGCGCCATGTCACGCACGATGGTTACGCCGGGCGTGTCCTTGGGCACCAAAATCATGGATTGTTGGCGATGCCGGTTGGCGTTGTCGGGGTCGGTCTTGCCCATCAGAATGAAGACCTTGCAGTTCTCGGCGGCAGCGCCGGTGATGTACCACTTGCGGCCATTGATCACGTAGTCGTCACCGTCGCGCACGATACGGCATTCGATGTTGGTGGCATCCGAAGAAGCCACGGCTGGTTCGGTCATCGCAAAAGCAGAGCGAATCGTGCCAGCCAGCAGGGGCTTGAGCCATGTTTCTTTTTGCTCTTCTGTGCCGTAGCGCGCCAGTACCTCCATGTTGCCGGTGTCCGGCGCCGAGCAGTTGAAGACTTCAGCCGACCAATACTGGCGCCCCATCATTTCTGCAATTGGCGAATATTCCAGATTGGTCAGGCCATAGCCGTGTCCGGACTCGGGCAGAAACAGGTTCCACAGCCCTTGCGCTTTGGCCTTGGCCTTGAGTTCTTCAAGGACGGGGTAGCTTCGGTAGGCATTTCCTTCTTTGGCATTGGCAGCGATTTCCTTCTCGCGGCGTTCGTAGCTTGGGAAGACGTTTTCTTCTAGAAAGTTTTTGACGCGGCAGTGAAGCTCTTGCACTTTGGGTGAAAAATCGATCTGCATGTTGGCCCCTTTTGATGTACTTACTGGATGAGGGGAATCTTATTGAGGCAGTCGCTGTTTGACCAATGCTTTGTTTTCAGCTGAACTATTCATTTGGTGCATACTGAAATCTTGCCTCCCTTGTATTTCGAAATAAAGTAACTGCAGCGGCAGTTTGACCGCTACCCGAACGGTCCCGCAATTGATCCCTCCGCACTGCGTACATCTGCCCATGAAAAATATCAGTCGCATCGATTTAAATTTGTTTGTCGTGTTTGACGCCATCTATACCGAAGGCACCATTACGCGTGCCAGCGAAGCGCTCAAATTGACGCAGCCAGCAGTCAGCCATGCCTTGGGGCGATTACGTGATCTGGTGAACGATCCCCTGTTTGTGCGTAAGGGGCACGTCATGGCGCCCACGCCTGTCGCACGGGAGTTGATTGCCCCGATACGGCGGGCTATCGGCGAGATTGACGGCTCCCTGCGCCAGTTGGCGGCCTTCGATCCATTAACGTCTCAGCGAGAATTCAGGATCGGGATGCGTTCCATCGTTGAAGCAACGGCAATGCCAGCACTGATGCGCCAGATCAGCGATGCAGCGCCCAGCATACAGGTCTCGTCGGTGTACCACACGCGCTTTGACTTCCAGTCCGATTTGTCCTCGGGCGCGCTGGCGGCGGTGGTTGACATACTGCTGCCGCTAGCCCACAACATCCGTAACCAGCGGCTGGCGGGTGGGCCGATGGTGGTTGTCGCCCGCAAGGACCATCCGGTGGTGCAGGGCAGCATCAGTCTGGCAAGCTATCTGGAACAGGAGCACGTGCTGGCGAGCTCCAGAAAAACCGGTCTGGGCCTAGAGGACATGGAACTGTCACGCCTGGGATTTCAACGCCGCATTAAGCTGCGCTGTCAGCACTATTGGACGGCATGCAAGGTAGTCAGTACCTCGGACCTGCTGTTGACCATGCCCGAGCTCTATGCACGGGCTATGAATGAGCCACTGGCCAACCAGTTGATCCCGTTTCCGATCCCGGTCAGTGCCCATGACATCTTTTTGTACTGGCATGCCAGCGCCGAGAACGACCCGGCCAATCGGTGGCTGCGCGACAACGTCATTGCCTCGCTTGCAATAGTCTGAAGCGAGCGAAAGAGAGTAGCGGGAGTTTGACGGGCAGGCTAAGCGCGTCAATTCCAAGCAGCCACTCCCCCGCCGCTCAAGCGGCGTCTAAGCGCGCAAGGCACTGCCCTATTTTGTCGTGGGCATCTGCCTTGAGCGCATGGCGCACGGCGGTGTATTTGTTGATCTGCATGCCGCCCTAAACGATGGGGTGTTCGATACCGAACACTTCGGCGATTCTCGTTTTCATTTGTCTGATTTCTTTCACTAAGCGTGTGGTGAGCAAGGGTGCGTGAAACGCTGTGGGTTCAACGGCCGTTGAAAACGGGCGTGCGCTTTTCGACAAAAGCCCGTGCAGCCGCTTGGTGGTCTTCGGTCTGGGCGCAATGCGCGTGGTGCGTGACTTCCATGTCCAGGCATTCGTCCACTGCACCGCCGATGGCGCGGTTGAGGTTTTCTTTCATGTAGCGGTAGGCCACGCAGGGGCCGCTGGCCAGGCGCTGCGCGATCTCCAGCGTTTGCGCAGCCAGCGACTCTGGCTCGGTGACCCAGTTGGTCAGGCCCAGGCGCAAGGCTTCCTCTGCATTCACCCGATCGCTCAGCAGGTAGAGCTCGCGGGCCTTGGCCACACCGATCAGTTGAGTCAGAAAATAGGTTCCGCCGTAGTCGCCAGCAAAGCCGACCTTGGCAAACGCGGTGGTCATGAATGCGGCCTTGCTCATGATTCGCAGGTCGCACGAAAGCGCCAGTGAGAGGCCCGCGCCAGCTGCCGCCCCCGGCAGCACGGCCAGTGTGGGCTTGGGCATCTTGAATAAGCGACCGGCGGTTTCACGCTGGTTGTGGCGCTGCTGGTGGATTATTTCGTCGATGGTATGTTTTGCACCGCCGACTGCATGGTCCGCGGCCATACTTTTGACATCGCCGCCGGCGCAAAACGCGTTGCCACTGCCGGTCAGCACGATGCATCGGATATCAGGGTTGAACTCGGCTGCGCTTAGCTGCTGCTGCATAGCCATCATCATCGGGCGCGACATGGCGTTGCGCGCCTGCGGCCGGTTCATGGTGAGGGTGAGCACGCCGGCGTCTTGTTGGGCCAGCAGGTCGGGGGTACCGGTGTCGATCTGGGTTGTCATGGGGTAGGCGTCCTTGGTGGGGTCAAGTGATCAGGCCGAGCGCTCGCGCGTCGGCTTCGTAGTTGGCGTAGGAGTGCTTGAGTGTGGCACCGTTCAGAATCATCTCGGCCACCAGCTTTTGAGTGCCGGCCTCGAAAACTTGTGTGCGAACCCAGGCCGACTCGGTTCGGGCGCTCTCGCTCAGCGCAATGATTTCGCGCTGCAGCTCATAGGACTGGCCGACAAACAAGGGGCCGTGGATCAACCGGATTTGCTGGCCGGCAAACAAGCCCACCGCGGGTCCACGCCCGCTGAATCCTGCAAGATTGACCGTGCTGACCAGCAAAACGCTGATCATTTCGAGTGGAATAATGGCCCGGTGCCAGGGCGATTTGGCGCCGCCTTCGGGTGAGTACCAGGGCGAGGGCTCGGTGATGACTTTGAGCTTGGCCGCTAGGCTGAAGGGGTAGTAGCTGCCCATATGTTGGTCAAAGTCCATGGTGATGGTTTCCGGCTGCGCGCCGCGTTGCCCCACTTTCAGGTCGTGATTGATGACCAGTCCAGTGGGCGGGCGCAGCTTGGCGATGCGTTGTGGAATTTCGTGTTCAGTGTCGGGCACGTCGCCCACCGATGCGGTGCCTTTGAGCACGGCTGTGCCGTCGCTCTTTTCGGCCCAGATATGTGCCACCCGCTGATTCTCAGCAGAGGGCCGCACAAATGCGCGCACGGATTCACCTTCGACGACCATGTTTTGGTAATGGGCGCTGATGCAGCCAGTCTCGAACCAGGCGTTGCCAAAGATGCGGTAGAGCAAGGGATCGAACTGACTGAAATGCGTTGGCCCTTCGATGGGGCCTGCCCGCAAGCCGAGTTCGCCCGCAGTGATGTCGTCGTGAATCGAGAGGTGCCCCTCGTATGTCTGCTCGGCCAGCATCTGGCGCGGTTGGCGCAGGGGCCCGCACACAACCGTAGCAGTGGAATCTGGAAATGGATGATGGGATGGGGTGAGGGATGACATCGTGAGGTTTTGATTTGACAGGGACAAGTAATGGGGCACTGGGGTAGCGCAGTGCAGCGCCAAACCCCAACAATGCGGTTGAGCATAAACGGCACCCTTGCTGGTTTACAGTCGCCTGCGGGTCAGTCAAGGCGAGTTACCTCCTGTGTCAGACTAGTCGTCGCCCCCTTTTTTCAAGGCGGATATACCGCTGGCGCTACAAACAAAGCCGTGGAGCAAGGCCCGGCGCTGGCGTGGCTGATTTTCCGGCGATCAGCCGACGCGTCTTTGCCAGTGAAGACTGGGCCGAGCTCGTGCGCTCATTCGTGGAAAAGCGCAAGGCGCAGTTCAAGGGGTGTTGAATTCGGTGTTGACGTTTGAGGCCTTGCGCAACAGAGGTCGAGCGACGATCACCCCATGGTTGCCTACGTGACAGTGCTCCATAAAATCTGTGGCTACTATCGTAAGATTGCGCGCCTGAGTGTGCGACGCCTTCTCGGCGCGGCGCAACACCACTTTCCCGTCAGGAGATATTCCCATGGATTTGAGTTATTCCACTGAAGAGTTGGCCTTTCGAAACGAAGTCCGCTCATGGCTGGCAGAGAACCTGCCCGCGGACATTCGCGACAAGGTCACCCAATACAAGCATCTTTCGCGCGATGACTATATGTGCTGGCACAAAATTCTGGCCGCAAAGGGCTGGGCTGTGCCGCACTGGCCGGTCGAGTGGGGTGGAACCGGCTGGGACATCACCCAACGCTATATTTTCGACAACGAGTTCGGCCTGGCCGGTGCGCCTGCGCTGCCATCGTTCGGCCCTCAGATGTGCGCTGCTGTCCTTCTTCACTTTGGTACCGATGCGCAGAAAAACCGCTTCTTGCCACGCATCCGTGAAGGCGAGGACTTTTGGGTTCAAGGTTATTCAGAGCCGGGCTCCGGCTCTGACCTGGCTTCGCTCAAGACGCGGGCGGAGCGCCAGGGCGACCACTATCTGGTCAACGGCCAGAAGATCTGGACCACCTTGGCGCAATATGGCGACTGGATCTTTTGCCTGGTCAGAACGGATTCGAGCAGCGAAAAGCGCCAGGAAGGCATCAGCTTTTTGTTGATCGACATGAAAACCCCCGGCATTATCGTGCGTCCGCTGATCCTGATGGACGGTAGCCACGAGGTAAACGAGGTGTTCTTCGAGAACGTCGAAGTGCCCGTGGAAAACTTGGTGCATGAAGAGAACAAAGGCTGGACGGTGGACAAGTACCTGCTAGGCCACGAACGTCTGAGCAGTGCCAGTGTGGGCGGTTTGCAGCGAGAACTGGCGGCCCTGCGTGTGGTGGCCAAGTGTGAACTGAAAAACGGGCGTCCCCTGATCGAAGATCCGCGCTTCCGTGATCGCCTCTCGCGCATCGAGATTGACCTCGCCGCCCAGGAACTAACCGGTTTGCGTTTTCTAGACAAGATGCGCAAAACCGGCCTGCCGCCCGGCGCTGACGTATCCATGCTCAAGCTGCGCGGCACCGAAATTCAGCAGGCGATCACCGAGCTGATGATGCAGGCCGTTGGTCCGAATGCGCAGCCTTTTGTGGCTGTCGACGGTGGCGCGGTTGACCCGCACGCCTCTTGCCTGTCTCCGCGCTATTTCAACTACCGCAAGGCCAGCATTTACGCCGGCTCCAATGAAATTCAACGCAACATCATTGCCAAGATGACGCTTGGGCTGTAACAAGGAAAACGACATGGATTTCGAATACAACGAAGAACAGCAGTTGCTCGCGGACTCGGTGAGCAAGTACCTCGCCAAGGCCTACGACTTCGAGTCGCGCAAGCAGGTCATCAACTCCAGTACCGGCTTCAACGATGCCGCCTGGACCGCGTTCTCGGAAATGGGCTTGACCGCCATTCCGTTTGTCCAGGCCGACGGTGGCTTCGGCGGTGGCGCCGTGGACATGATGGCGGCGATGGAAGCATTTGGTGAGGCTCTGGTAGTCGAACCTGTGCTCGACCACATCGCGCTGGCCACTCGCCTGATCGCGAAGGCAGGCTTTGAGGCTCAACGCGCTGAGGTTTTGCCAGCCTTGATTGACGGCAGCCGCAAGGCGACTTTCGCTTATCTGGAGCGCGGTCAGCGTTTTTCGCTAGAGCCAAAAATGACTACCGCCACTCAAAGCGCGGCGCAATGGAAACTCGACGGCGAAAAGATCGTGGTGGTTGGTGCACCGGTGGCTGATGTATTGGTGGTCTCCGCCCGCACCGGTGCGGGCGCAAGCCTGTTCCTGGTCGATCGCACAGCGCCTGGTGTCCGTGTGAGTGCTTATCGCACCGTGGATGGTCAGCGTGCCGCCGATGTAAGCTTGCGCGGCGTGATGGTCGGTGCGGACGCACTGCTGGGTACCGACGGTGACGCCTTGCCTCATATAGAGGAAGCGGTGGACTTTGCGACCGCCTTGTTGTGTGCCGAAGCGGTTGGTGCCATGAAGTCAGCCAACGATGCAACGCTGCAATACCTAAAGACACGCAAGCAGTTTGGCGCGCCGATCGGCTCCTTTCAGGCTTTGCAACACCGCATGGTCGATATGTACATTACCTGCGAACAAGCCCGTTCGATGGCGATTTTGGCGGCTTGCCGCGTGGATGCTAGTGCCAGCTCGAAAGAGCCAGGCGCCATCGCTACACGCAAAGCAGCAATCTCGTCGGCCAAGGTGAGCATCGCTGAATCGGCCCGCAAGATCAGCCAGGAATCAGTGCAACTGCACGGTGGCATGGGCATGACCGAGGAGATGAAAATCTCGCACACTTTCCGCCGCCTCACGGTGATTGCACAGCGCTTTGGCGATGTGGATCACCATCTGGAGCGCTTTGCTTCGTTGACTTGATATTAGAAGGTTCTGTCGCAATAGTGGCGTCAGGCCGACAAGGGCTGCAGGTTGGCCCGACGATCAAGCTGCGAGACTGTAGAACTGGTTGGCTGCGGACATGGTTTGGCCACCGGGGCAGTCCATCTGCCCCTTGCGGATCATGTGTATTGTCTCGATACCTCCAATAAGAATTCGA
>CAIMHL010000351.1 GCA_903840825.1 uncultured beta proteobacterium | reverse complement strand
GGATTTTGATTCCAGCATGCGAAGGTTCGAATCCTTCTTCCCCTGCCAAATTTTTAGTTGTGTTCGCCAATCACTGGCAACACGAGCGCCATCATCACTCAATTGCTGGGATACTCATGCAGGCACCACAAACCCCTGATTTCATGGTTTTTACTGGCAATGCCAATCCAGGCATGGCTGGTGAAATTGCACGCCACCTGGGTATTCGTTTGGGTGATGCCACAGTGGGGCGCTTCTCTGATGGTGAAGTCACCGTCGAAATCAATCAAAACGTTCGGGCACGCGATGTGTTTGTGGTTCAGTCCACTTGCGCTCCAACCAACGAAAACCTGATGGAGTTGCTCATCATGGTTGACGCCCTAAAGCGCGCCTCCGCTGAGCGCATCAGCGCTGTGATTCCTTATTTTGGCTACGCCCGCCAAGACCGTCGCCCCCGCTCCAGCCGCGTTCCGATCACGGCCAAGGTTGTGGCCAACATGCTTCAAGCAGTTGGTGTGGCGCGTGTCTTGACCATGGATTTGCATGCAGACCAAATTCAGGGCTTTTTTGATATCCCCGTCGACAACATTTACGCCTCCCCCGTTTTATTGGGCGACTTGCGTCTAAAAAATTACGAAGACCTCATTGTGGTCTCCCCCGATGTAGGCGGCGTTGTGCGCGCTCGCGCATTGGCCAAGCAATTAGGCTGCGACCTCGCCATTATTGACAAGCGCCGCCCCAAAGCCAATGTCAGTGAAGTGATGCACGTCATTGGCGAGATTGATGGCCGCAATTGCGTCATCATGGACGACATGATTGACACTGCTGGCACCTTGGTCAAAGCGGCTGAGGTCCTGAAGGCTCGTGGTGCGAAGAAGGTCTACGCTTATTGCACACACCCCATTTTCTCGGGTCCAGCCATTGAGCGCATCACCAATGGCGATGCACTTGATGAGGTCGTTGTGACCAACACCATTCCGTTAAGCCAGGCGGCGGCTGCCTGCAAAAAAATTCGACAACTCTCCGTGGCACCCCTGATTGCTGAAACCATTCAGCGCATTGCCAAGGGTGAGTCTGTCATGAGTTTGTTCTCAGATCAGGAAAACCTTTTCTAATTTGGACAAAAGTGGGACTGATTCAGGCGCGTAAGCGTTACAAAAAGTCTTTTTTAAAATCGGAGTCACACTGGTCGCGGTGGACTCTATCAGGAGTTAGTTATGAAATTTATCGCTTTTGAGCGCGCCAAGCAGGGCACGGGTGCGAGCCGCCGTCTCCGCATTACTGGCCGTACGCCAGGTATTGTTTACGGTGGCACAGCTGAGCCATTGCAAATTGAAATTGACCACAACGCTTTGTGGCATGCACTGAAAAAAGAAGCGTTCCACGCTTCGGTGCTTGACATGGAACTCAACGGTACTGAGCACAAGGTTTTGTTGCGTGATGTGCAAATGCACCCATTCAAACAGCTCGTCTTGCACCTTGACTTTCAACGTGTCGACTCCACCACTAAATTGCACGCTAAAGTGCCACTGCACTTTAGCGGTGATGAAAATTCGCCAGCGATCAAGGTTGAAGGCTGTATTGCCAACCACGTCGTGACTGAAATCGAAGTGTTGTGCCTGCCTGCAGACTTACCGGAATTCATTGCCGTTGATTTGAGCGGCCTAAAGAAAGGCTCTTCACTGCACCTCGCCGATCTGGTGTTGCCTAAAGGAGTGACTGCTGTAGAGCGCGGCAACCGTAACCCGGTGCTGGTATCTGTTGTTGCCGTTGCTGGCGCTGAAGTGCCTGAAACTTCTTACGCAGCTGCCGCACCCGCTGGCAAAGGTGGCAAAGGAGCGCCTGCTGG
>CAIMHL010000350.1 GCA_903840825.1 uncultured beta proteobacterium | reverse complement strand
TGTGGCGGTAGGATTGTTTGGAATGGCGCAAGCCCTGGTCATGGTAAGTTCACCAGTCCCGCAATTTGATGCGTCGCTCATTAAATCAGCGGGTCTATCTTGGCGAGGTTTTTTAGAACCCTTTCGATATCCCAAGGCCATGCTGAAAGGGCTACTCTTAGGCTCTGGCATTGGCGTTCTTCCCGCCGTTGGAGCAGCCCTGTCCACTTCACTTGCTTATTTTTGGGCGCAGCAAGGCGCCAAAGACCCCACACCATTTGGCCAAGGGAATCCCGAAGGCATTGTGGCTGCTGAGTGTGCCAACAACTCAAACTCGGGAGGGGCCATGATTACGGTACTCACCTTGGGCATTCCTGGCGATGCCATCACGGCCATCATCATGGGCGTATTTGTTGTTCATGGCATTGTTCCTGGCCCTTCTTTGTTTACAGACCGGCCCGAAATCATCAATGGTGTTTTAGCCTCATTGTTGGTTATCAACTTCGTCATCTTGGGTTTGCTAATTTTGACGGTCAAACCCCTCGCTCGATTGGCCTATGTGAATCCTAGAATTTTGGGACTAATCATTTTGGCATTGAGTTTTGTTGGATCCTATTCAGCGGCGAACTCAATGTACTACGTGATCATCACCGCTATTTTTGGCGTGCTCGGCTTGGTCTGTGCCAGAGCAAACATTCCAACCATCCCCCTCATTTTGGGAATGGTCATGGGCGATACATTGGAGGCTTCATTGCGGCAATTACTAGGTCGAAGCGATGGCTCTCTTGAACCCTTCATCACAAGGCCTGTGTCACTTGCAATGCTCATTGCAATTTTGCTTATTTTATTTTGGCCATTGTTAATGGCTTTAACAAAGCGCCTTAAGAACCCAAACGTCTGACTGCACATGAGCCAGCACATCAAAGAAAATTCTCCAGATGAAATCTGGATCAATGGCACTGTTCTGACTTTAGATTCTGAGCACCCCCAAGCAGAAGGCCTGTCCATTTTGAACGGAAAAGTTTTGCAAGTTGGGAGTTCTTCAGAATTGCTGAAAAGTGCCAGTTCAAAAACGAGCGTGCACGATTTAGCTGGGCAATTTCTAATGCCTGGATTGATTGACACACATGCCCATGGCATTTGGGGCGCCTTGAGAGATAAATTTGAAGTCTATGTAGGCTTGTCTTCTTCCTTGGAAGGTCTGATGCTAGCCGTCACAGATCGAGCTAGCAAAGTCCCCGCAAATCAATGGATTTCAGGTGGGCCATGGCACATGTCGTGGATCGATGATTTTCAAAAAGCACCTAAAGAAGTATTGGATCTGGCGGCACCTCATCACTTTGTAGCCTTGAAGGATGTCACCTACCACACGGCCTGGTTGAACACCGCTGCTTTAAAGGCATGCGGCATAGACAGAAATACGCCAGACCCCGAGGGAGGCCGCATCGGACGTGACCCTTTAACAGGTGAGCCAAACGGGATCTTGTATGAAAAAGCTCAGAATTTGGTGCGCCGTTTTATTGTGCCAAGCCAAGTGCAGCTCGAACATGCAGTGAAGCACATGAGTGCCTATTTTCACAGCTTGGGCTTGACTGGATTTAAAGAAGCTATGGCCAGCGAAGCTGAGTTGGAAGCTTATTATTCTGCTGACAAGAATGGCACATTGAACTTACATGTCGCCGTCCACATGGCCTTGAATTCACTCACCTCAGAAGGCATG
>CAIMHL010000349.1 GCA_903840825.1 uncultured beta proteobacterium | reverse complement strand
CTAAAAGATAAGACCAAAAAGCGTTGACTGTGACGCTGATACGTTCTTTAAACGGTACTTTTTTCGCCACCACTACCTTGTCTTTTCGCGCCACGATCCACCAGGTCACGACCAGGGCCAAGCCCATCAAAATACCAGGAAAAATACCCGCCATGAACAGCTTTGAAATCGATACGCCGCCGATCACGCCAAACAAAATAAAGCCGATGGAAGGCGGTATAACCGGCGCGATGATGCCACCTGCTGCAATCAAGCCCGCTGAGCGGTCCATGCGGTAACCGGCGTCGCGCATCATGGGCATTAATACGGCGGCAAGAGCGGCGGTGTCTGCGACGGCAGAGCCGGAAAGACTGGCCATCACAATGGCGGCAAAGACCGCCACATAACCCAAACCACCCCGGAAGTGCCCCACCCAAACCATGGCTGAATTCACGATGCGCCGACTCATGCCGCCCGCGTTCATGAGCTCCCCAGCCAGCATGAAGAAGGGGACCGCCATCAGTGGAAAATTATCCGCGCCGTTGATCAGGTTTTGCGACACGATTTGGGTGTCGAAGTTGTCGAGGTGCAGCATCAGGGCAACGCCTGAGACCAGCAAGGAAAACGCGAGTGGCATGCCAAGCGCCATGGCGCCAAGGAGAGAAATAATGAAAACAAGGACCGTCATTTGGTGTCCCCCTTAATGTGGAGTAGCGCCACTTCCTCAGAATCCTGAACCTGAATCAACTCGACTTCATTGAAATCGCCTTTGGCCAGTCGAATCAACTTTCCTACGATCATCAGACCCATGGCAATACTGGTGACATAACCCACACCATAGACCCAGCTCATGGGAATGGCGACCACCGAGGATAGCGTTGTAGCGTTGATTTGATGCTGTTTGAGCGTGCCATAAAACATGAGCGTGCAGCAGCCGAGCATGGCGATATTGGAAATGGTGAAGGCTATTTTTTTACCGTTAAGGCTGAGCTTTCGAACAATGGAGTCCAAGCCCAGGTGACCATTTTCTCTGAAGGTCACCACAGCGCCAAGAAAAGTGATCCATATAAACAAAAAACGTGACAGCTCTTCGGAACTGATGAGTCCATCGTTAAAAAGGTAACGAAGCACCACATTGCCAAACACCATGATGACCATGGCAGACAGCATCATGACTAGCGCAAATTCAGTGACCCGAAAAAAAAGGTCGTTTAGTTTATTCATGAAATTCCAAAAAAACACCCCCCTTGTTTAAAAGGGGGTGATGTTCACAAAGTTCTTACTTTGTATCTTCAATGGCTTTGAGCAAGGCGAGGCCACCTTTTTCGCCGAAGGTCTTGGCGATTTCAGCGGAAACTATTTTCTGGAACGGTGCCATGTCCACGCCCTCTATCACCTGCATGCCAGATTTCTTAAGGTCTGCGACTACTTTTCCGGCGTTTTGAGCATTGAGGCTGCGCTGGTAAGTCCCTGCTTCACGGGCTGCATCCACCACTACTTTTTGGTAGTTGGCTGGCAGGGAGTCAAATTTGCCTTTGTTCATCACCACGACGAGTGGCGAGTAAACGTGGTTACTGACTGTTAAGTGTTTTTGGACTTCATAAAATTTGGAAGACCAGGTCACGTTGATCGGGTGTTCTTGTGCATCAAAAGTGCCTGTTTCCAAAGCGGTGTAAAGCTCGGCGATAGGCATCGGCGAGGGGTTCATGCCCAAGAGTTTGAAGGCCTGAATGTGGTACGGGTTGGGTGTCGAACGGATCTTCAAACCCTTCAAGTCTTCGGGTTTGTTGATAGGCCGCTTGTTGTTGGTGAAGGAGCGCCAGCCGTTTTCCCAGTAAGCCAAGCCTTTTAGTCCGTGTGGCGCTAGTTCGCTGAGTACACCGGTACCAATAGCGCCATCAAGCACGGCATAAGCATGCTTGGAGTCACGAAAAACAAAGGGCAACTCAATGGCGGCCGTGTTGGGGACGATGCCGTTGAAGTTGTTGGCACCGCTGGATACGATGTCAATCGTGCCTCCACGTGCGCCGTTAATCATGGCGCCATCGTTACCCAACTGGTTGGCAGGAAAAATGGTGATTTCCACATCACCGTTGGTGCGTTCTTTGACCAGTTCGGCCAATTTCATAGCCGCTGCATGCTGCCCGTCAGTGGTATTGACTGCGTGCCCCAATTTCAGGTTGAACTTGGCAGCGTAGGCGCTGGAGCCGACAGCAGCAACGAGGCAAGCGAGAAGGACGCGAGATAGTTTCATGGTTTTTTTTCCTGGTTTAAATGAACTGACCCAGCCAGTATTTAGTCGGTGGGCAGTGCGTATTCGTCAGCACTGAAGACGGTGTGAAACACGGTGCCATCAAACATGGCGATTAATTCTTTGGACACTTCGCGGCTTTTCAAACGAACTTCTGAGGCGAGTGCAATATCGATTGATTCACGGCTCGGGTAACGCACCGACAGCACCATGCCAAAGTGGGGTTGTTCGACATCACTTTCGACTTGGCGCAGAACCCGTACCTCCTGTGCCCCAGGAAAGCGGGTCCACAAGGGCACCAGTTTGTCGCGAATGTAGCGATTGAAAGCGTCTTCCATGCCTGGTTTAACGTTTCCCTGAAAAAATGCGCAGCGGATGAACATAAATATTCCTGTAAGTTAAATTCAAAAAGAGGCTTATTGCGTCTGATATTTTTGAAGAGCCGCCAGCGCTTGGCTAACCAAGTCTGTAACGGGTTCGGTGATGGAGAGTGTGATGATGTCGGTTTCATCGTGGTGTGGTCTTTCGAGCGTGCGGAACTGGCTGTCCAAAAGTCCAGCTTGCATGTAATGGCCAAGGCGTTGACTCATGCGCTGTTGGATCAGATCAAATTCGCCGTTTAAAAACAAAAAACAAACCTCACCTGCGCGCTCTCGAATTCGGTCCCTGTAGACTCTTTTAAGCGCTGAACACGCCACCACCCGGCCCAAAGGCTGGCCCTCTTTTGGGTTGAGGTAGTCGCCAATGCGGTCTAGCCAAGGCCAACGGTCTGCATCCTCCAACGCAATGCCCGATCGCATCTTGGTGACACTGGTCGTGAGGTGCAGATCATCGCCGTCGATCATTTCAACCCCCAACTGCGAGGCCAAAGCAGTGGCAAGCGTTGATTTTCCACAACCGGACACCCCCATGACAACCAAGCGCAAAGATGAAGCCATGTTTGAAACGCGATTTACTTAATTAAGAGGGCCGCACACTCGGGCACGGGCGTACGAAGGGGTTGGCCAGAAATACCAGCCTGCATGTTGGCAAAAGCTAAATCTGCCATCGCCTGACGAGTCTCTGTTGTGGCACTGGCCATATGAGGGGTGAGCACCACATTGCCAAAACGCAACAAGGCTGGCGGTACATGGGGCTCGTTGACATACACATCGAGCCCGGCACCTGCAATCGTTCCATTGCTCAGGGCTTCAATCAGCGCGTCTTCATCGACCACGCTGCCACGGGCTACGTTGATCAGGAACCCGCGTGGGCCCAAGGCTTTCAGAACTTCTGCGTTGATCAGATGCTTGGTGCCCTCGCCCCCTGGCGTAATAGCCACCAGAAAATCCACCTGTGCCGCCAATGCTGCAGCAGTGGGGTAGAACTTGAAACCTAAGTCTTTTTTTTCTGTTCTGGCCGTGTAGGCGATCGACATGCCAAAAGCGCTGGCACGTTGGGCAATTGCTTTGCCAATACGGCCTAGACCAACAATACCGAGACGAGCGCCCGAGACCTTACGCGCTAGGGCGATGGGGCCATCAGGCCAACGGCCTGCACGCACAAATTGGTTGGCTTGTGGAATCGAGCGCCCCACCGAGAGCACCAGACCCATGGCCAAATCGGCCACATCATCGGTTAACACGTCGGGGGTGTGGGTCACTGGAATGCCGAATTCAATGGCGGCAGGAACATCTACACCGTCATAACCCACGCCAAAAACGGACACCACTCGGGCATGAGGCAATTGCGCCAGAAGGCTTCGCGGGACGCTGGCCTCACCTGTGCCTGCAACGCCCAAAATACGTGGCGCCAATGCTGCAAAAATAACCGGATCGTTTATTTGGGCTAGATCATGGACGGTGAATACCGCTTCTAAGGCCTCGCGGTAAAAGGGGTGTAACTTGGCCACAGCCAATACATCTGGTTTTGACAAGGTATAAACTCCTGAAGTTAACATTGCAGACAGCGCTGTCCTTAAATTACGAACACAAGAACATGCTTTTTCAGCTCTCTTCGTAACACAAAAATAAATTTAATGCGTTAACAAAATTATCTTGTAATACTTTGGGATAGCGCTATCCTATCGCGTCTAAATTGAAATACTTCTACGGATTAACCCTTGCTAAGTCCACCTCCCCCGATTAAAAGCCACCGCGCTACAGGCCGTGTCACTCTAAGTGATGTGGCCCGGGCAGCAGGCGTGAGTTCCAGCACCGTCTCGCGGGCCTTGCGAGGTGAGCGAGCGGTCGATCCCCTACTGATTGAACGTGTGACCGCGGTATCAAGAATGCTCGGGTATGTGCCAGATCCGGCTGCACGCGCGCTAGCCTCTGCGCACAGCAACCATGTGGCAATCCTGATTCCGCTGCTGTCCAACACTTTGTTTGTGGACTTGCTAGATGCTGCGCAAACCACTTTGCGTGCGGCGGGCTTTCAGACGCTGATGGGCGTCACGCACTACAACGAGAGCGAAGAAGAGCAGCTACTACGTGAACAATTGCTGCACCGCCCAGCTGGTTTGTTGATCACCGGGCTTGATCACAATCCAAGCACGCACAAGCTGATGGCCAACAGCCGGGTACCTTGTGTGCACCTGATGGACCTTCCCACAGACCAGCAAGCCGATGCGACGTATTGCGTAGGCTTTCGTCAAACAGATGCAGGCGCTGCCATGACCCGGCACTTATTCAAGAGAGGCCGACGCCGCATTGCCTTTGCAGCAGCGCAACTCGACCCGCGTGTGATGCAGCGCTTGTATGGTTGGCGTCAGGCTTTACAAGAAGCGGGGGCTTACGACCCGACGCTCGAATGGCTCAACCCTGCGCCGTCCTCACTGGCTTTAGGCGGGCTGATGTTCGAGCAAATCATGCAGCAACACCCGAAAGTAGATGCCATTTTCTTTTGTAACGATGACCTAGCCCAGGGGGCGCTGCTGGCCGCTTTGAGATTGGGTATTTCCGTACCAAGCGAGGTTGCGATTGCCGGCTTCAACGACCTGACGGGTAGCGACCAAATGGTGCCCACATTGACAACGGTGCGCACGCCCCGCGCCCGCATTGGCGAAGCCGCAGCGCAGATGCTCCTCACACTGATGCAAGGTGAAGTGCCTGCGCTGACACATCTTGATCTGGGTTATGAGATCGTACAACGCGAGAGTTCCTGAGACTGGTGCTTTTCTAGCTGGCCTGGACAATAATACTTTACAGAGGACAAAGCCCTCGGCACTTGATCATTTTTTGATCTTGGCTTGCAATGTGGACGTGCATAAGCTGCTATTTAATACGTAGCGCCTGTCCAGGCTTGCTCATCCGCTAGCCACCTCAGGGCCGGAAGCGTTCCCGGCAATAAGGGCGATATCTGTACGGGTAACTGCGCCAAAGTGAACATCTGTTCCTCGCGGATTGGAGTTCACCCGTCCAATGAAAGATTTTGCAAAAGTTAAGTCGAACGAGAGCGTGGGGGTAGTCCATCAACTCTACTTTCCATGGCACTGCCAGCCCTATCGTGATCCCGATTTCTTCAAACAGCTCGCGCCCCAAGGCTTGTTCGACGCTTTCGCCGACCTCCAGTTTGCCGCCAGGAAACTCCCAGTAGCCTTCATAGACTTGCCTTTAGGGCGGGAGGTCAGGAGAAATCGACCATCTGGCTTGATCAGTACCCCCACTGCAACTTCAACCACCGGACGATCTACCCGGTTCTGTCGCAGTAAGCATAAGCGACAATTCGGACCAAACTTGATTTCCGTAAAAGTTTGATCAACAGCACCTTGAACAGGGTCCTCAAACGCCTTCACTACCCACTTGAAGTGATGCTGACCTTCGTGCGCTGGTACGTGGCCTACCCGTTGAGCCTGCGCCACATCGAGG
>CAIMHL010000348.1 GCA_903840825.1 uncultured beta proteobacterium | reverse complement strand
TTGCTTTTCTGAATCGATTTTTGTCGAAATTTCAATAAACTGTCAGCAAATCCCTGTGCGGTCCCTGGCCACTCCCGGCTCCAACCCCAGTCTCTCATCAAGCAAGGCTCACTCATGAAACTTCGTCAGCAAATACTTCTCTTGGGCTTGGTGGGCATCCTGATGACGTGCTTGGTAGGGGCCATTGGCCTGATCAGTGCCAGTCGGCTGGCCTATGCCATCGACAACTCGGCCAGCATGGGTCTGGCCATGCAAAGCAGTCAGGAGGCAGATATGCTGCACGACGCTGTTCGCAGCGATGTGATGATGGCCCTGCTCAGTGCGATCAATGGCGAAACCTCCCAGCTGAACGAGGCCCAGGCAAACCTCAAGGAACACACCCAGAAATTCAACCAGCTGATGAGCAACTTGCAGGGCATGGAAACTTTAGCCGAGCACAAAACAACGCTGGCCACCACCGCGCCATTGGTCAAACGCTACACAGAAGCCGCCGAGGGCATCCAGAAACTGGCCTTGTCTGACCTGCCTGGCGCACAAACGGCCATGCCCGCGTTCCAAAAATTATTCAAAGACCTTGAAAAGCAAATGGGTGCCCAATCGGATGCCATCGCCAAGCAGGCCAAGTCAATGGACGATCTGAATCACCAGCACGTTCTCCAATCCAAAATACAGATCCTCTCCATTCTGGCGGCCGCGGCGCTCTTGCTGGTGATTGCCTCGCTTTGGCTGGCCCGGCGTCTGGCAGAACCAATGACCCATGCGGTCAACATGGCCGACCAATTGGCCCAAGGCAACCTGGCGGTTCCCGTCATTTTGAGTGGAAACGATGAAACCATTCAATTACTCACCGCCATGTCGCGCATGCAAACAAGTTTTGGTGGCATCGTTAAAAACGTCAAGATCAACGCCGAGAGCGTGGCCATTGCCAGCGCCGAAATAGCGCAAGGCAACCAAGACCTCTCCTCGCGCACCGAGCAGCAAGCCTGTGCGCTGGAGCAAACGGCGGCATCGATGGAAGAACTCAGCGCCACCGTCAAGCAAAACGCCGACAACGCCCGCCAAGCCAACCAACTCGCCGTCAATGCCTCAAGTGTGGCCATCAAAGGCGGCGAGGTGGTGGGTCAGGTCATTGACACGATGAAAGGCATCAATGAGTCCTCCCGGAAAATTTCCGACATCATTCAGGTGATTGACGGCATTGCCTTTCAAACCAATATTCTGGCGCTCAATGCCGCTGTTGAAGCCGCCCGTGCCGGTGAGCAGGGCCGGGGATTTGCGGTAGTCGCCAGTGAAGTCCGCTCGCTGGCAGGCCGATCCGCAGAGGCCGCCAAAGAGATCAAATCCCTGATCAGCGCCAGCGTGGATTGCGTCGAACAAGGCACGGCCCTGGTCAACCAGGCAGGCACCACCATGACGGAGGTGGTGGTGAGCATTCGCCGGGTCACCGACATCATGGGCGAAATCAGTGCGGCCAGCAACGAACAAGCCCTCGGCGTCACCCAAGTGGGGCAAGCCGTGGGCCAAATGGACCAAGCGACCCAGCAAAACGCCTCTTTGGTCGAAGAAATGGCGGCTGCGGCCAGCAGCTTGAAATCAAGGGCGCAGGCCTTGGTCCAAGAGGTGTCTGTGTTCAGGCTTGAGGGGGATGACCTTCGCACAAAGGCCCTTGCAGGCATGGCTTCACCCTCCAATGCCCGCGAACAGTCGCCCGCTCACCCTGTCAAATCAACACGAACCAAGGGCCTGTCCTTGAAACAAATCGCCGCCAAACCCCAAGCCAGCGGGCACGAAGACTGGCAAACTTTTTAAGCCCGGCTCACACCAGAGTCAGGTTTTCCAGCGAATCCAAAAACCCGTCAGCATCGACACTTTGTACGGGTTCGCCGTGGTTGTAGCCGTAGGTCACCAAGGCCACCGGGCAACCTGCCGCACGAGCGGCCTGTGCATCATTGCTAGAGTCACCCAGCATCAAGGTTCGGTGGGGCTGAGTGCCCAGCGCTTCGCAGGTTTTTAGCAGCGGCAGCGGATGGGGCTTTTTGTGCGCGAAAGCATCACCGCCGAACGTATGCTCAAAAAACGAAGCCAGACCCTTTTCCTTTAAGAGCGCCAGCGCAAAGTCCGTGGGCTTGTTGGTCAGGCAAGCCATCCTCACGCCCGCAGCCTTGAGTTGCTGCAACCCAGCCAGCACCCCGGGAAACACGGTGGCGTTTTGCCCATTGACAGCGCGGTAATGCCGCTGGTAGCTGAGCCAAGCCGGCTCAAACAGCGCATCCAGCACACTGGCCGGTATCGGCTTTGCATCGAAATTAATAGCTGCACTAGCTATGCTGACGTGACTTAGAACCATTTTTATTAAGTGTTCTGAGCCCTTGCCAATCATTTGGGACACCTGCAAGGCCTCGATTAAACAGGCATCAAAAGGTGGCGGCAAATCCCGCAACATCAAATTCAGAGCAACACAAAAATCACCCACGGTATCCACCATCGTGCCGTCCAGGTCGATGATGACGGCGTCAATATTTTGAATAGTAAAACTCATAAGGCCCAGTCATACCCAATCGTGATGGGCGCATGGTCCGAGAACTTCTCGTCTTTGTAAATCGACTCGGTGCGGGCCAGCGCTGCCAGCGCGGGGGTCGCCAAGTGGTAGTCAAGTCGCCAGCCGACGTTTTTGGCATAAGCCTGGCCCCGGTTGCTCCACCAGGTGTAGGCGGCATCGGTGGTGGCGGGTTGCAGGTGGCGGTACACATCGACCAAGCCGGCTTCATTCAAGAGCTGCGTCATCCAGGCGCGCTCTTCGGGCAAAAAGCCTGAGTTTTTCTTATTCCCCTTGAAGTTTTTCAAGTCAATCTCTTGGTGGGCAATATTCACATCGCCGCACAGAATGAACTCACGCTCGGCCTTCAGAGCTTGCAGGTGCGGGTATAACTCAGCCAAAAAGCGAAACTTGGCCTGCTGGCGCTCTTCCCCGGATGAGCCGCTGGGGAAGTAGCAACTGATGATGGAGCGTTTGGCGCTGGGGGTATCGAAGCGCAGCTCGACATAGCGGCCTTCAGAGTCAAATTCCGGTGAGTTGTGGCCCACGATGACGTCGCTGGGCTCTTGGCGGGTGTAAACGCCCACGCCCGAATAACCCTTTTTCTCGGCAAAGTGAAAGTAACCCGTCATGCCGGCCAGTTGCTCAAATTTTCCCTGCACGTCGGACGCCTGCGCCTTGACCTCTTGCACGCAAATACAATCAGGCGCAGTTTTAGCCAACCAGGCCTCCAGGCCTTTGGTGGTGGCAGAGCGGATACCGTTGAGGTTGAGGCTGGTTAATTTAAACAAGGAAATTCCCATGTCAGTGAGTGTTGAAACAAAACCCGGCCAAACCCAGGAGCCGGCTTCCCTGGCGCTGGATTTTGTGCAGTTTGCTGTGGATTGTGGCGTGTTGCGCTTTGGTGAGTTTAAAACCAAGGCCGGCCGCATGAGCCCCTACTTTTTTAACGCCGGTCTGTTTGACGATGGCGCCAAACTAGGGCGTCTAGCGCAATTTTATGCGCAGCGCCTAATTAGTAGCGGCATCGACTTTGACATGATTTTTGGCCCCGCCTACAAGGGCATTCCCCTGGGGGCTGCAGTGGCCATTGAACTGGCGCGCTTGGGCAAAAACGTACCCTTTACCTACAACCGCAAAGAAGCCAAAGACCACGGCGAGGGCGGCACACTGGTCGGTGCGCCCCTCATGGGTCGCGTGCTGATCGTGGACGATGTGATGTCGGCAGGCACGGCGGTGCGCGAGTCCATCGACATCATCCGCGCCGCAGGTGCCACCGCCCACGCAGTGGTCATCGCGCTGGACCGCCAAGAAATGGCGACTGAAAAACAAGCCGATGGCAGCACCTTAGATGTGCCCTACAGCGCCGTGCAATACGTGCGCGAACAACTGGTCTTGCAGGTGTGCGCCATTGCCGAACTCTCGGACCTGATGGACTACCTAGCCGCCCACAGCGCCGAGGGCCTGAGCGCTGACTACGAGAGGGTGCAGGCTTACCGCGACCGCTATGGCGTGCAGGACCAACAAAGCTGAGCACGAATAATCAGCACCCATTAAAGGTGCTGATGGCCCAACTCCGGGTTTAACCCAGCTTTGCTTTCAGCAAGTCATTGACCTGCTGAGGATTGGCCTTGCCTTTGCTGCCCTTCATGATTTGACCGACCAAGGCGTTGAGCGCCTTGCCATTGCCAGCCCGGTACTCTTCTACGTTCTTCGGGTTCGCGGCCAGCACGGTGTCCACAATCGCCTCCAGCTCGCCGGTGTCGTTCATTTGCTTGAGGCCTTTGGCCTCGATCAAGGCGTCCACCTCCGTGCCTTCACCGTTCCAGATGGCATCAAACACCTGCTTGGCGGCGTTGTTGGAAATGGTGGCGTCTGCAATGCGACCAATCAGAGCTGCCAGCGTCAAGGCGCTGACCGGGCAGGCGGCAATGCTCAACTCATCGGCATTCAAGCGTCGTGACACTTCACCCATGATCCAGTTGCTGGCCAACTTGGGCTGGCCGCAGGCTTTGGCGGCAGCTTCAAAATAAGCGGCCATTTCCCGGCTTTGCGTCAAGGCGGTGGCATCAACTTCAGAGAGCGCGTAGTCGTTGACAAAGCGCTGGGCCATCACGCGGGGCAACTCGGTCATCTCGGCGCGTACGCGCTGCACCCACTCATCGGCAATCACCAGCGGGGGTAAATCGGGGTCGGGGAAATAGCGGTAATCAGCGGCGTCTTCCTTGGTGCGCATGGCCCGGGTCTCACCCGTGTCCGGGTTGAACAACACGGTGGCTTGCTGGATGGCGATGCCGTCTTCAATTTGCTCAATCTGCCAGCGCACTTCATAGTCAATGGCTTGCTGCATGAACTTGAAGCTGTTGAGGTTTTTTACCTCGCGGCGGGTGCCCAACGGCCCGCCGGGTTTGCGCACCGACACATTGGCGTCACACCTAAAGCTGCCTTCTTGCATATTGCCATCGCAAATGCCAATCCAGGTCACGATCTTGTGCAACTCTTTGGCATAGGCCACCGCCTCGGCGCTGGAGCGCATGTCTGGCATGGTCACGATCTCCAGCAAAGGCGTGCCTGCACGGTTCAAGTCGATGCCGGTTTGGCCAATGAAGTCTTCATGCAGCGACTTGCCCGCGTCTTCCTCCAAATGGGCGCGCTCCAGGCGTACCGACATTTTCTGCTCACCCAGGAAAAACTCAATCTCGCCACCCTGCACGACCGGGATTTCAAACTGGCTGATCTGGTAGCCCTTGGGCAAGTCAGGGTAAAAGTAATTTTTGCGGGCAAAAATACTTTTGGGCGCAATGTGGGCGCCAATGGCTAAGCCAAACTGAATGGCACGCTCGACCGCGCCTTTGTTCATCACCGGCAGCGTGCCCGGCAAAGCCAGGTCTACGGGACAGGCTTGCGTGTTGGGCTCAGCGCCAAAGGCGGTCGGTGCGCGGCTGAAAATTTTGGATTGGGTGGAAAGCTGGGCGTGGGTCTCAAACCCAATCACCACCTCATAGCCCATGACCAGCGGCGACTTGATCGTCGCGCGCGCTGGGTTGGTGGTTTCTACAAATGCATTCATAGTCAAAATCCCTCTGGCTTGGCCGCATGCCAATCGGTGGCCTGCTGAAATTGGTGTGCCACGTTCAGCAGCTTGGCTTCTTGCGAATAATTGCCGATGAGCTGCATGCCCACCGGCATGTGACCCGCCCCAAACCCGACCGGAATGCTCATACCGGGCAAGCCGGCCAATGAGCCGGGCAGGGTAAAAATATCGGCCAAATAGCTGGCCAAGGGGTCTTCAGACTTGTCGCCCAGCTTCCAGGCCACCGTAGGCGCCACCGGCCCGGCGATGACGTCGCAGACCTTGAAAGCCTGCTGGAAATCGTCTGCAATCATGCGGCGAATTTTTTGGGCTTGCAGGTAATAGGCATCGTAATAGCCGTGTGAGAGCACGTACGCACCAATCATGATGCGGCGCTTGACCTCGTCCCCAAAACCCTCGGCACGGGTCTTTTTGTACATGTCGATCAGGTCGGTGTACTGGTCTGCGCGGTGGCCAAACTTGACGCCATCAAAGCGGCTCAGGTTGCTGGACGCCTCCGCAGGGGCAATCACGTAATAGACAGGAATCGACAACTCCGTGCGCGGCAAGACGATGGGTACCAGCTTGGCCCCCAGCTTTTGGTACTCGGCCAAGGCGGCGTCCACCGCAGCGCGCACATCAGGCGACAGGCCTTCGCCAAAAAACTCGGCGGGAATACCGATGCGCAGGCCTTCAATGGAGGCATGCAAAGACCGTGAGAAATTCTCGGCGGGAATATCCAGCGAGGTCGAGTCGCGGTCAGCGTCAGGCCCGCACATGGCGGAAAGCAGCAAGGCACAGTCCTCAGCCGTGCGCGCCATCGGGCCGGCTTGGTCGAGGCTGGAGGCAAAAGCCACCATGCCGTAGCGCGAGGCCCGGCCATACGTGGGCTTGATGCCGGTGATGCCGCAAAACGAAGCAGGTTGGCGAATGGAGCCGCCCGTGTCGGTGCCTGTGGCCGCCGGGGCCAGGCGGGCCGCCACAGCCGCGGCACTGCCGCCCGAGGAGCCGCCAGGCGTGCGGGTGATATCCCACGGATTTTGCACAGGGCCAAACGCCGAGTTCTCGTTGGCCGAGCCCATGGCAAACTCGTCGCAATTGAGCTTGCCCAAGGTCACCACGCCCTCATGCGCCAACTTGGCCACCACGGTCGCATCAAATGGCGAGCGGTAGCCGGCGAGCATTTTGGAGCCTGCCGTGGTGACAAAGTCTTTGGTGACGAAGATGTCTTTGTGCGCCAAGGGAACGCCCAGCAAACTGGGCGTCTGCCCTGCGGGGCTGGCGGCCAAGGCCACATCAGCCGCCCGGGCTTGGGCCAGGGTGGCGTTGTCGTCAAGGGCTAAAAAAGCGCCGAGTGAGGCGTGGTTTTTGGCGCGCGCCAAGAAATGGGTCGCAGCCTCAACGGCAGAGACCTTGCGCTCGCGCAAATGAGCAGCCAACTGGGCCACGGTGAGGTCGTGAAGTTCGGTAGTGTTGTTCGTCATGGTGTTCTTACAGGTGCGCCGCAGGTTTACTCAATGACTCTGGGGACCAAAAACAAGCCGCGCTCTACAGCGGGGGCGTTTTGTTGGTTGGCTTCGCGGTTATTGGGCTCGCTGGCAATATCGTCGCGCAAGCGCAGGCTAATTTCCTGAATCGTGGCCATGGGATGCGCCAAAGGCTCAACGCCGGCGGTGTCCACGGCACGGATTTGTTCCACCATGTCAAAGAAGCCATTAATTTGCGTGAGCATGCGCGCGCCCTCTTCAGGCTTGAGGGCTAATCGGGCCAGATTGGCAATGCGGGCGATGTCATCAGAAGTCAGGGACATAGGGTATTTTTCTATTGAAACCGGTTGTAAAGCGCCTCGTGTGAGCCGCAGCCAGTCAAGTTTTTGATAGCGATAAGGTATTATCTCGCCTTTGGCTTTCGCCAATGTTGCGTCTGCTTTTATTCAGGCAACACTCAATTTAAACCCGTTAACCAAGCGATGGCCTGCCGAGGCGTGGGCCATGCTCGAGAGGAATTTCAATGTTTGGAGCATTTCGTCAGTACTTCTCCACTGACCTGGCCATTGACCTTGGCACCGCCAACACCCTGATTTACGTACGTGACAAGGGCATTGTGCTGGACGAGCCTTCTGTGGTGGCCATCCGTCACGAAGGCGGTCCCCAAGGCAAAAAGACCATTCAAGCGGTAGGCAAAGAAGCCAAAGCCATGTTGGGCAAAGTCCCCGGCAACATTGAGGCGATTCGCCCCATGAAAGACGGCGTTATTGCTGACTTTACCGTCACGGAGCAGATGCTCAAGCAATTTATCAAGATGGTGCACCCCCGCAGCATCTTTCGCCCCAGCCCCCGCATCATCATTTGCGTGCCCTGTGGCTCCACCCAAGTGGAGCGCCGCGCTATTCGCGAATCCGCCTTGGGCGCTGGAGCCAGCGATGTGTACCTGATTGAAGAACCCATGGCTGCGGCCATTGGCGCCGGCCTCCCTGTTAGCGAAGCCAGCGGCTCGATGGTGGTCGATATTGGAGGCGGCACCACTGAAGTGGGCGTGATCTCTTTGGGCGGCATGGTTTACAAAGGCAGCGTTCGCGTGGGTGGCGATCGTTTTGACGAGGCCATCATCAACTACATCCGCCGCAACTACGGCATGCTGATTGGTGAGCCCACGGCTGAAGCCATCAAGAAAAAAATCGGTTCAGCTTTTCCCGGTAGCGAAGTGCTGGAGATGGAAGTCCGGGGCCGCAATCTGTCTGAAGGCGTGCCCCGCAGCTTCACGATTTCAAGCAACGAAATTCTGGAAGCCCTGACCGACCCGATCAACAACATTGTGTCGGCCGTCAAAAACGCCTTGGAACAAACCCCCCCAGAATTGGGCGCCGACATTGCCGACCGCGGCATGATGCTCACCGGTGGTGGCGCTTTGTTGCGCGACCTGGACCGCTTGCTGGCCGAAGAAACCGGCTTGCCGGTGCTGGTAGCCGAAGATCCTTTGACCTGTGTGGTCAGGGGTTGTGGCATGGCGCTGGAGCGGATGGACCGTCTGGGCTCCATTTTTACCAGCGAATAGACCCCTGGAGCGGCGATGCCACTAGGTACGCTGGACGGCAGCCCCCCCTCCTTTTACAGGCAGGGGCCATCGGCCCTGTCAAAGCTGATTATTTTCAGCGCCTTGGCCATTTTTTTAATAGCGCTAGATGCGCGCTTAGGGCTGGCCAAGCCTATTCGCACCGGGTTGTCACTTGTTTTATACCCAGTGCAATGGCTGGCCATCCAGCCCGTTTTATGGGCCAAGAGCGGCTCGGATTACTTAGAGTCGATGGGCACCGCCCAAAGCAAAGAAACAGCACTGCGGCAACAAATTGAGTTGCTGGCCCAGCGCGCCAATCAACTCGACACCATGGCGCTGGAAAATACCCGGCTGCGCAACCTGCTGGGCCTGCGCGACCGGCTCACCACCAGCGCCCAATCGGCCCAGGTTTTGTACGATGCAGCCGACCCCTACACCCGAAAAGTGATCATCGACCAAGGCGCTATCGCGGGCATTGCAGCGGGCTCCCCGGTGATTGACGAGACCGGTGTGCTGGGGCAGGTCACCCGGGTCTATCCTGCGGTCAGCGAGGTCACCCTGGTCACCGACCGCGAACAGGCCATTCCCATCCTCAACACCCGCACCGGCGCTCGTGGCGTCGCCTTTGGGGATGCGGCCATGCGCTCCAACACCCTGGAGTTGCGCTTCATGTCGACCAATGCGGACGTGCTCCCGGGCGACATTCTAAGCACCAGCGGTGTGGATGGCGTCTACCCCCCCGGATTGCCTGTGGCGAAGGTGGACAAAATTGAACGCCGGGTGGACTCTGCATTTGCCAGGATATCCTGCACCCCTCTGGCCTTGGTCTCAGGCGTGGGTCATGTCTTGGTGCTGAAGCCGGTCACGAGCCAGATGGCTGCGCGCCCCAGCCCCGATGCACCGGCGACAACGGTCAAGAAAGAGTCTAAAAAATGATCATGCGCCCAGGGCATCAGCTATTGCTCCCCGCGAGCACGGCGTTTATTTGGGGCAGCTTGACAGGGGCCATCTTCCTGACCATGCTGATCAACATGGGGGGGATCGGACGCTCTGTCTGGCAGCCCGACCTTGTGTCCCTGCTTCTGCTGTTTTGGAGCATTCACCAACCCAGACGCATCGGCATTGGCATCGCCTTCATGCTGGGCTTGATTATTGATGTGCACCAAGGCGCCGTGCTGGGACAGCATGCCCTGAGCTACAGCGTGCTGAGTTTTCTGGCCTTGGTCATTCACCGCCGCCTGCTCTGGTTTACCGTGCCCTCGCAAGCCTTTCAGGTGCTGCCCTTGTTTGTGGCCTGCCACGCGATTGAACTGCTGGCCCGAATGTTGGCCGGCGCTGCATTTCCCGGCTTCTGGCTGCTGTTGGCCCCTGTGCTGGAGTCACTGCTGTGGCCCGTTGTCAGCATTTTATTGTTGCTCCCCCAAAAAAGGACGCCCAATCCGGATGCGCACCGCCCCTTGTGATTGAGTCACGCCCATGATGGAAATGCGCAACGTTGAAGCCGACCTTTACCGATTTCGGGAAAGGGTGCTGGCGGCCAGTTTGGTGGTGCTGATCTGCTTTACGCTGCTACTGGCACGGCTGGTCTACCTGCAGGTGATACGCCATGGCGACCTGCTGGAGCAAGCGGAAAACAACCGGACAGCCATTGTCCCCATTGTCCCAAACAGGGGGCTCATCCTTGACCGCAACGGCATTGTGCTGGCCAGCAATTACTCGGCCTACACCCTGGAGATCATCCCTTCCAAGGTGGTGAACCTGGAGAAAACCATTGAAGAGTTGTCGCTACTGATCGACATTACCCCCCGCGACCGCAGGCGCTTCAAGAAGCTGATGGAGGAGTCAAAAAACTTCGAATCCATCCCCTTGCGCACGCGGCTCAACGATGAAGAGGTGGCTAAATTTGCAGCCCAGCGCTACCGCTTTACGGGGGTTGAGATCAAGGCGCGCTTATTCAGAAACTACCCCTTTGGCGAACTGGCCAGCCACGTCATCGGCTATATCGGGCGCATCAACCCGACTGAGAAAGAGCGCCTTGATGACTCCGACGACCAAGCCAACTACCGGGGCACCGACTACATCGGAAAGCTGGGCATTGAGCAAAGCTTTGAGTCGCAGTTGCACGGCCTGACGGGCGTGGACTCGGTCGAGACCTCAGCCGGGGGCCGCGCCATACGCCAACTCGCCAGCAGCCCCGCCACCCCTGGCAACACCATCAAGTTGTCGATCGACATCAAGTTACAGCACCTGGTGGAAGAGCTGTTTGGGGCCCGGCGCGGCGCCTTGGTAGCGATGGACCCCAAAACAGGGGAAATTCTGGCTTTCGTCAGCAAGCCCACCTTCGACCCCAACCTGTTTGTTGAAGGCATTGACAGCGAAAGCTGGCAAGCACTGAATGAGTCCCCCGACAAGCCCCTGCTCAACCGGGCCTTGCGCGGCACTTACCCGCCCGGCTCAACCTACAAACCCTTTATGTCACTGGCGGCCCTAGAGCTGGGCATTCGTACCCCTGAGCAGTCCATCATTGACCCGGGTTACTTCATGTTTGGCAGCCACCGTTTTCGGGACGACAAAGAGAGCGGGCACGGCCGGGTCGACATGTACAAATCGATTGTGCAGTCGTGCGACACCTACTACTACATCCTAGCCAACGACATGGGCGTGGACACCATACATGACCAACTCCAGCGCTTTGGCTTTGGTGAGCTGACCGGGATTGATATCTATGGTGAAGTGCGTGGCCTGCTGCCCTCCACAAAATGGAAGAAGAAAGCCTACAAACGCCCGGAGCAACAAAAATGGTATGCCGGTGAAACCATTTCTCTGGGCATTGGTCAGGGCTACAACAACTTCACCATGCTGCAACTGGCCTCAGCCACCTCCATTCTGGCCAACAATGGCGTCAAGATGAAGCCGCATCTGGTGAAGGACGTGCTCGACGTCATGACCCACACTAACGCCACCACCACGCACGAAACAGTGGGCGAGGTGATTGCCAAGCCCGAAAACATTGCCATCATTAAGGCCGCTCTGGTGGGGGTCAATATTGAGGGGACTTCGGCGAGTAGCTTTCGCGGGGCAGCCTACACCAGCGCCGGCAAAACGGGCACCTCGCAGGTGATTCAAATCAAGCAAAATGAAAAATACGATGCCGCCAAGCTTGATGAGCGCTTTCGCGACCACGCCCTGTTCATGGCCTTTGCCCCCGCCGAAGAGCCCAAAATTGCACTGGCCATCATTGTGGAAAATGCCGGTTTTGGTGCGCAAAACTCGGCCCCTATTGCCCGGCGCGTCTTTGACTTTTGGCTCCTCAACCAATACCCCAGCGCAGAAGACATTGCCGCTGTGCAAAAAGCCCAAGCCACCGCCCCCATTGGCAAGCCACGCTCGTTAGCTGACATGCCCTGGCCGCCAGGTGCCAAATCCTTAGTGGCACCGGTGGTCCCAGCCAAGCCTGCCAGCGCCCCTGCTACGCCAGCATCCACGCCCGTCATCTTTCGCGGGCGCTAAGGCACCGGGTATAGGGCTGATGCGCTTACTTCAAAAAAGCATCAAAGCTGGTTTTAAGTATCAGGGCGCTCACCACGCCCATGAACACCACCCGGACAAAGCCCGTGCCGTGCTTGAGTGCCAGGCGCGTCCCCAGCAAACTGCCCACCACGTTGGCCAGCGCCATCGCCAGCACAAAGTGCCACCAAATATGGCCCTTGGCCGCGAACAGGATCAGGGCCGCGCCATTGGTGGCGGTGTTGAGCAACTTGGCAGACGCCGATGCGCTTAAAAAGTCGTAACCCAACAGGCGAACAAACAAAAAGACAAAAAAGCTCCCTGTGCCAGGCCCAAAAAATCCGTCGTAAAACCCGATGAGGGCGCCAATACCCGCCGCGACCCAGGCCTCTTTGCGGCCTGAAAAGCGGGGAGCATGGTTGAGTCCCAGCTCTTTTTTGGCCAGGGTGTAGACCAGCACCATCAGCAACACCGCAGGAAGCAATTTGCGCAAAAACTCGGCTGAGACCACTGTCACCAGCCAAGCCCCGGCAAAAGAGGCCACGAAGCCGGCCGCAGCCGCGGGCAGCAAGGCCGCCCAGCGCATCTCCACACGGCGGCTCAATTGCCAGGTGGCAAAGGCAGTGCCCCAGATGGAAGCGCCCTTGTTAGTACCAAACAGCGTCGCAGGGGCGGCCGCTGGAAACGTGGCAAACAAGGCGGGTACCAAAATCAAGCCTCCACCGCCCACAATCGAGTCCACAAACCCGGCCAACAGGGAGGCCACAGAGACAATCAGTAATTCCATATCTGCATTGTCTCACTGGGGTTTTGCAGCGCAGCAGGCGCTATATAAAAAATAGCTGCTTAAGCAATCTAACCCGGCGCTACAAGGATATTTAGGTAAAAAAAAGCACCGCAGAAGCGGTGCTTTTTTAAGTACGATCTGCTGTTGGATGTACTGATTTTTTGTGCCTGTTACAGCGGTCTGTCTCCGGGGCCCTTCACCTTCACCAAGCCATTGGCCCGTTGTCGATAGGAACTAATATACTGCGCCACAAAGAAGTAAAACATCAGGATATACCCTCAAACCCAGCTACTCTGCAAGAAAAAAGCTGCACTAAAAGATACCGACACCTCTAACGCCGGGCCGCGTCCTCCACAATCCACTGCGCGGCCTTCTCGGCAATCATCAAGGTGGGCGAGTTAGTGTTGCCGCTGGTGATCAGGGGCATCACCCCAGCGTCCACCACGCGCAAGCCCGCAATCAAGCCACCGGGGCCGCGCACCCGCAGGCGCGAATCCACCACGGCCATCGGGTCGTCATCGCGGCCCATTTTGGTGGTGCCTACCGGGTGAAAGATGGTGGTGGCAATGTCGCCGGCCAACTTGGCCAGGTCGTCATCAGTTTGGTACTGCACCCCTGGTTTGACTTCTTGTGGCTTGTATTTTTTAAAGGCCTGCTGCGCCACTATTTTGCGGGTCACGCGCAGAGAATCGGCCGCCACCTTGCGGTCCGCCTCGGTGCTGAGGTAGTTGGGTGCAATGGCCGGAGCGGCATCAAATTGAGCGCTTTTTAGTGTGACCGTGCCCCGGCTGGTCGGGTTGAGGTTGCACACGCTGGCCGTGAAAGCGTTGAAGCTGTGCAGCGGTTCGCCAAAGGCATCCAGACTCAGGGGCTGCACATGGTATTCAATGTTGGGGTAGGGCTGGGCTGGGTCGCTGCGGGTAAAGGCGCCTAGTTGCGAGGGCGCCATGCTCATGGGGCCGGTGCGTTTAAAGGCGTATTCCAGCCCGATCATGGCCTTGCCCCACAGGGAATTGGCCTGGGTATTGAGCGTCTTGACGCCCTCTACCTTGAAGACGGCCCGAATTTGTAAATGGTCTTGCAAATTGGCTCCCACGCCCGGTGCATCGTGCTTGACCTCAATGCCGTGCTGGCGCAACAAGGCCGCAGGGCCGACGCCCGAGAGTTGCAAAATTTGTGGTGAACCGATGCTACCCGCGCACAAAATAACTTCACCCAACGCCGTGGCGGTGACCATCTCAGTGCTGGCCCACACCTGCACGCCGGTGCAGCGCTGGCGGCCATCGGGCTGGGTTTCAATCGCCAGCTTGGCCACCTGCGCCGAGGTCCACATCTCGAAATTAGGCCGGCCGTAGCACATGGGCCGCAAAAAGGCCTTGGCCGTGTTCCAGCGCCAGCCTGCTTTTTGGTTGACCTCGAAATAGCCCACGCCCTCGTTGTCGCCACGGTTGAAGTCGTCGCTGGCAGGAATACCCGCTTGCTGGGCGGCGCTTGAGAAAGCATCCAGCACGTCCCAGCGCAGGCGTTGCTTTTCAACCCGCCATTCGCCGCCTGAATTGCGGTGGCGCAGCACCTGGCGGTAGGGCGTGCTGGCGTCATTCATCAACTCGGGCGCAATGCCGCGCGCGCCGTGGTGGGCGTTGGCGCCTTTGTAATGGTCTTCGTGCAGCTTGAAATAGGGCAGAGATTGGTCCCAGCGCCAAGTGTCATCGCCGGTCAATTGGGCCCACTGGTCGTAGTCGCGCGACTGGCCGCGCATGTAAATCATGCCGTTGATGCTGCTACTGCCGCCTAGCGTTTTGCCACGCGGGTAGCGCAAGGAGCGGCCGTTCAGGCCCGCTTCAGGCTCGGTGTTGAAAAGCCAGTCGGTGCGCGGGTTGCCAATGCAATAGAGGTAGCCCACGGGGATATGAATCCAGTGGTAGTCATCGCGCCGTCCGGCCTCAATCAGCAAAACCCGCTTACTGGCGTCCGCCGACAAGCGGTTCGCCAATAAACAACCGGCCGTGCCGGCTCCGATGATGATGTAGTCGAAAGTAGTGCTCATTTTTTCAGTGCCCCACCCATTGCGGCTTGCGCTTTTCCTGGAAGGCTTTTTGGCCCTCTTTGGCGTCTTCGGTCAAGGTGAAAAGAGCAATCTGGCTCTCGGTGAAGGACATGGATTCTTCAAACGCCATCGCCTCCACCTTCTTCAAAGTGTACAAACCCCGGCGAATCGCAGCAGGCGATTTGTCCAGCACGCGGTCCAGCAGCCATTGCAGTTTGGTGTCCAGATCGTCGTCCACATAGTTCACCAGCCCCACCTCCAAAGCCTGCGCGGAGGTGATGGGCTCGCCGGTCAGGCACATCTCATTAAGGGTGCGCCGGGGAATGAGGTGCTGCAACACGCTCAGCACCTGCGCGGGAAACACGCCCACCTTGACCTCGGGCAGGCCAAACACCGCGTGGCGCGCCGCCACCGCCATGTCGCACATCGACATCAGGCCCATACCGCCCGCCATGCAGGCGCCATTCACACGGGCAATTAGCGGGATATTGCTGGCGCGGGCCGCACGCAGCAGCTGGGCCAAGTGGCCGTGGGGCTCCGAGTAATCGGTGGTGAAGGCTTGGGCAGACTGCAGATCAGCCCCGGCGCAAAACGCTTTGGTGCCCGCGCCGGTGATGACGATGGCACGAATATCTCGCTGGCTCTGGGCCGCCGTAATGGCCTGAGCCATACCGGCCAGCACGCCATGGCTCATGGCGTTGCGGCGCTCCTCGCGGGTGATGGTCAGCCACAGCACGGACCCGCTCTGCGCCACCGTCAACTCGGGGGTTGATGAAAAAATCGGCTGGTTCATGATGTCTCCTATTGCAGGCATTTTGCCGCATTGCAGAATGCTGTTTTGTGTCAGCGCCGCCAGCGGCTCTTCACGTTACGATGTCAAGCTACAGATTTGACCACCACGCCCTTTTTATGCCGGAACTCCAGCCCCGCCTCCTTCGCGACCCCTTGCCTGCGGGCGGGGGGTGGCGTCTGTCGGGCCACTGGACAGCGGCGCAGTTGGCCGAGCCCGCCACTTGGCCGCAGATTCAGTTGGCGCTGGCCACCTGCGCTGCGCTGGCCCACACCACGCCCTGGGATTTGCGCGAACTCAGCAAGCTGGACCACACCGGCGCTCAGGCGCTGTGGAACGCGTGGGGCCGTCAATGGCCCAAAAAGTTGCTGATGCTCGATGTGCACCGCCCCATGCTGGCGCGTGTGGCCCGCTTTTCAAGCACGCCCCCGGCGGTGACCCGTGCCTCAGCCTGGGCCTTGTTTTTGTCGCTGGGCAAGGCGGTTTGGCTGCTGCTTGACCACCTCAAAGGCCTGGTGCGCCTGACCGGGCAGCTGCTGCTAGACAGCCTGGCGCTACTGCGCGCACCCAGCCGGGGGCCGTGGCGCGACTTCTCGGGCCACCTCTTTCGCATTGGCGCCACCGCTTTGCCCATCACCGCGTTGGTGGGGTTTTTAATTGGCGTGGTGCTGGCTTACTTAATCAGCAAACAACTCAGCCAATTTGGTGCTGACGCCTTCATCGTCAATATTTTGGGCATCTCACTCATCCGCGAACTAGGGCCGGTGTTGGCCGCTATTTTGATTGCCGGGCGCTCGGGCTCCGCCATCACGGCGCAAATTGGCGTCATGCGCGTCACCGAAGAGCTGGACGCCATGCGCGTGATGGGCATCCCCAAGGGCTACCGACTGGTCATGCCCCGTGCGATGGCGCTGGCGCTGGCTATGCCCTTGATCAGCGTCTGGACCACCATTGCCGCCCTCTTTGGCGGCGTGTTGGCTGCCGACCTCACCATGGGTGTGACCCCCGCTTACTTCTTGGCCGCGTTGCCGCAGGCCGTGCCCTTGTCCAACCTGACGCTGGCGGTGGGCAAATCAGTGGTGTTTGGCCTCTTGATTGCGCTGATCGGCTGCCACTATGGCTTGCGCGTCAAACCCAATACTGAGAGCCTGGGCCAAGGCACCACAGCCTCGGTGGTGACCTCCATCACGATGGTGATTTTGGTAGACGCCCTGTTTGCGGTGGTTTTTCAGCATGTGGGCCTATGAACAACACGCCAGAAAACACCGCAAGCAACGCCGTTGAAATCAGGCAGCTCAGGTCGGTTTTTACCGTCGGCGGGCTTGAGTTTGTGATTCACGAAAAGCTTGACCTGGACATTCCCCACGGGGCGCTGATGTCCATCGTGGGTGGCTCGGGCAGCGGCAAAACCGTGCTGCTGCGCCAAATGCTGGGGCTGGAGCAGGCCGCGCGCGGCCGCGTCACCGTGCTGGGCAAACCAGCCGCCCAACTGGGCAGCGAAGGCGCGGCCAACCGGGTGGGCATGTTGTTTCAGCATGGCGCTCTTTTTTCGGCATTCACGGTGCTGGAAAACATCGCTTTTCCCCTGCGTGAACTCAAAACCCTGCCTACCTCGCTGATCCGCGATGTCGCCATGGTCAAGCTCCAGATGGTAGGGCTCGACCCCTCGCACGCCCACAAAATGCCGGCCTCTTTGTCGGGCGGCATGGTCAAGCGCGTGGCGCTGGCGCGGGCACTGGTCATGGACCCGCCCTTGCTGCTGCTCGACGAACCCACCTCGGGCCTGGACCCCAACAGCGCTGACGAATTTTGCGTGCTGCTGCGCTCACTGCGCCGCGAACTGGACCTCACCGTGGTGATGGTCACGCACGACTTGGACACCTTGTTTGAACTCAGCACCCACATCGCGGTGGTGGCCGACAAACGCATCGTGGCCTGCGGCGCCCCGTCAGAGGTCATTACTGTGGCACACCCCTTTATTCACCATTTTTTTCAAGGCGCGCGCGGTCAACGTGCCGCCGCGCTTTTGCACCCGCCCGGTCCAGCCAGGTAGAAAACGGAGTTTTATGGAAAACAAATCTCACGCCCTTGCTGCCGGCACCTTTGTGCTGGCGCTGTTGGCTGTTCTCATTGCGCTGGCCGTGTGGCTATCCCGCGACAACCGCGCCCTGCGCACCTTCGAGTTGTCCAGCCCCAGCCCGGTCACGGGTTTGCAGCCCGAGGCATCGGTGCGCTTCAAGGGGGTGGATGTGGGCAAAGTCACCGCCATTGGCTTTGACCCCCTGCAGGTGGGCCATGTGCTGATCCGCATTGCGGTGGACGAGAAAGCACCGCTGACCGAATCCAGCTTTGCTACCTTGGGCTTTCAGGGCGTGACCGGCCTGGCATTTATTGCGCTGGACGACACCGGCACCTCGACCACCCGGCTGACCAACGGCCAGGAACCGCCAACCCGCATCCCCCTGCGCCCGGGCCTGATGTCTAAACTGTCCGACCAAGGCATGGGCCTTTTGACCCAACTTGAGGAATCTAGCCGCAGGCTTAATGCGCTGCTGAGTGTTGAAAACCAAAAAGTGATGATGGGCACCGTCTCCAGCCTGGGCCAAGCCGCAAGCCGCCTGCAGCAATTCAGCAGCGACGCCGACCAAGCCCTGGCCCCCTTCGTGCGCGAGACCAGCGCCACCTTGCAAACGATGCGAGAAACCTCTGATCGCGTGGGCGACAGCGCCGACGAGGCCCGCGCCTCGGCCAAAGCGTTCAGAACCGTCACCGAGCACATGAGCGCCCCCGGCGGCACGCTGGACCAACTCACCCAAGGCACCGACACGCTTGCTGCCACCGGCCAAACCCTCAATGCCACCACGCTGCCCCGGCTCAATAAAGCCTTAAACGACACCGCGCGCACCGTGCGCAGCGTGGGGCAAGCCACCGACATGCTGCGTGACAACCCCCAGTCCCTCATTTTCGGCAGCGGCACCCAGCCCCCCGGACCCGGCGAGCCCGGATTTAAAGACCAAGTAGGCAAAGCCCCATGAAAAAAATTACTATTAAATCAAGAGCTGTTCAAGCACGTCCATATTGCTCTACAGGCTTATTTATTGCTTGCTTTTTGAGTTTGACCGGCTGCGCGCTACCCACCGCCCCCCCGCCCCCCGCCGTTTATGACTTTGGCGCCAGCGCACCCAGCCCCGCGCCTGCCAGCTTGGTCAACGCCACTAACGCCCCCACGGCACGCATCGCCCCAGTCGGACTCATCGTGGGCGACATAGAAGCCAGCCCGGCGCTTGAGAGCACCGCCATGCTCTACCGCCTGGCCTACGCCAACCCCCAGCAACTGCGCCCCTACGCCCAAGCCCGCTGGAGCATGCCCCCGGCCCAACTGCTGCGCCAGCGCCTGCGCGCGCGCCTGGGCGAACGCTACGCGCTGCTCAACGCGGGCGACCGCTTGATAGGCAGCGCTGCAGCGACAACCTCAACCACAGGCGTAGGCACAGCCGCACCGGCCCGAGCGCCCTTGAGCCTGCGCCTTGAGCTGGAAGAATTCAGCCAACTGTTTGGCACGCCCGAGCTCAGCACCGGCCTGCTCCGCCTGCGCGCCACCCTCACGCAAGCCAGCCCCACCGGCGAACAACTGATTGCCCAGCGCAGCTTCACCCTTAAACGCCCCGCCCCCACGCCCGACGCCCCCGGGGGTGTGCAGGCGCTAGCCGAGGCGAGTGAGGCGGTAGCGCTTGAGGTGGAGGCTTGGGTGGCGGGGGTGGGGAGCTGAAGGCGCGTAACTCGCCGCCCATCTGTCAAGCTTCTTCGTGCCAATTCAGCCACTGCAAACCTGAAACGCGGGAAAACTCCCGCACATTGCGCGTCACCAGCGTCGCTTGATAGCGCAGGGCCGTGGCGGCGATCAGCGTGTCGTGAGGGCCGATAGGCGTTCCTGCTGCCTCTAGTGCGGCACGGATACGGGCTGCGTGGCCAGCACACTCACTGTCAAACGGCAAAACCTGCATAGGCAGTAAAAACTGGGCCAACGCGGCCAGGCGAGGGGCTGCGGCCATGGCGGGCAATCGCATCAAGCCATAGCGCAGTTCGTATTCGACAATGGCGGGCACCCCCAGATCGGCAGGCCGCAGGGCTTGCAAGCGCGGCACCACCTGCGGGTCGCCCCGGAAGTAGTAGCTGATGGTGTTGCTATCAAGAACCAGCATGGCTCACCCCTAGAACCCGATACGCGCCGTATCAGGGGGCTGCGCAACAGGGTTTTCTTCGCGCAACGGAAAGTCGGCAAACCGCCCGGCCAAGGCCAAGCAATCAGCCGTCCACTCATGGGCGGCGTATTTGCGAATGATGTCCGCTACCCAGCGGCTTTTAGACAAGCCGTGAGCCTGCGCGGCCTGCTCGACCAGCGCCTGCGTGGCATCGTCCAGGTACAAAGTGATTTGTGACATAGCGAAAACTCCTGAATATGGGCTTCACACTTATATTTTAAATTATACTAGACTGAATAATAGGCGAAGCATTCCGGTCAAAATGGCCTTCAAGTTTTTGGACATCGAGGCATTGGTTGTTGGGCTGGGTGGTGAGCAGCATGAATTACAAGGGCTACACCGCCCGGCT